>NZ_JBBHKY010000004.1:0-223756 GCF_037482665.1 Corynebacterium sp. H127 | reverse complement strand
AGATTCTCCGCCAGAATGCGATCCTCAACAAGACGGACCACGCGGTCCTTCGCATCCTGGTCAAACTTCTTAGGCATGTTCCAGATTTTCCCATCCACTCAAGCGGAACAAAACCTGGGGCACTTCAGTTTTATCCGCCCGACTGAGCGCGATATCAACTGTCTATTAACTCTAAGCAGCGGGGCCAGAGACGCGAAGCTACGAGGCCAGCGTGGACACAATGTCGTCGATAAGTCGGGCTGCTAGTTTCGCCGATCGCCCATCGACATCAAACTTTGGGTTCAGCTCGACTACATCCACGAGCCGCAGCTTACCGGTCTGTGCTGCAGCAATCGCCATGGCACGAATACGAGGCAGATCCACACCTAAACCAGCAGGTGCAGAGACCCCGGGCATAACCCCAGCTGGCAGAACATCCAAATCAATGGACAAATGCACGTGATCGACTTCAGCAGCGGAACGAGTCACCAATTTTGCGCATTCTTGGAGAGGCAACGCTAACAGCTCCTCATCTAATGCCACAGTGACACCCAAGCGATCCGCCTCTTGGAACAGTGCCACGGTGTTGTTCGGTTTCGAAATGCCAAACACCGAGTAGTGGAAATCGTGAGAGAAACGATCCGCAATTTGTTTGAAGGGTGTTCCCGAGGTCGGCAAATCAGCGGTACGCAGGTCAAAGTGGGCATCAAGGTTTATGATCCCCATTGATCCTGGGACAGCGGACCGCAAACCGCAATGCGAACCATACGCAGTTTCATGTCCTCCCCCTAGCACAATCGCGGTATGCCCTTGGCCAATGAGCGATGCAACTTGCCCTGCGAGCTCTTCGTGGCCTTTTTCCAAGTCACCGTCATCCACAGCGACGGTACCTGCATCGAAAAGTGGCAGATCATGGTGGACCGCCAGCCCAGCCAGCGTCCCACGAATCTGGTCAGGCGCCTGAGCTGAGCCCACGCGCCCCTTATTGCGACGCACCCCCTCATCGCTCGCGAATCCGATCAACGCAACACCCGGTTCAGACTCGAAACTAAAGGGTTGTATTCTCGAATTCCAACGAGCGTGTTCTTTCCCGGGACCATCGACGCGTCCCTGCCAAGCAGCAATGTTTACAGTCATGGTTTCAAAAGGATAGCAACGAATGGGAGTCTGTACAGTGGCAACATCTAGTTCCCAAGTACCGGCAGCACGCAACACGCTGCGGATTCTATCTCTCCTCACAAGCATCGATACGCCAATTTCAGCATCCCGAATCCAGTCGGAGCTAGACCTGCCCCGCTCCACTGTGTACCACCTACTTAAAGTCATGGAAGAATCCGGATTTGTGGTTCATTTACCAGGGCAACGAACTTATGGGCTAGGGCTGGCGGCTTACGCCATGACCAGGGCGTATGCGAGCCAACAACCACTCGTGCGAGTGGGGGCAAGACATTCGAAACAGCTGGCTCATGCAGTGGGTGGCAGCGTACACATTTCTTGTCTGGCTACGACCCAAGTTTTGTATCTGTTGGAGGAGCGTGCCCCTCAAGCAGTCAGCCTTGTTACCGATGTTGGCGTGCACCTTCCTGCATTGCTCACCGCGAGCGGAAAGTGCCAATTGGCCTATCTTTCAGAAAAGGATCTCCGCGCCACGTTCACTCTCGCGAGTCCGACTGGATCGACCTGGGCCCAGCTCTCTGAAGAATTGGAAATGATTCGAGCGAACGGCTTTGCGGAGGAAATCGGCATCGTATCTCCCGGACAGCAAACTGCGGCGGCGCCCATCTTGGACCATTTGGATCGACCGGCGGCTGCGCTTGCAGTAACTTTTGGCATCGGTTCATTGAATGAAGACCAAATACAAGAAGTGCGCGCAGAGGTCATACAACGGGCGGGTCAAATTTCCACTGCCCTTTACGGACGCCACACCGACTAGACAAATATGGTGCGCGTCACATAGAATAAGTCCATGCGCAGGCTGTCGCGCATATTGCCACTTTCCCGTTTTGCCGACCCCGTCGGCATATTTCGAAAGCGTACAATCATGTCCCCGCAGCCTCATGCCAAAGTGCAAAACCATCATCCAAATGCCAATGCAATTGAACATTCCATTCTGCGTTCCGGAACCCACGCCCAACACAAGCCGATTTGGCCGTTTTTCCTCTATTCAGCGATCGGTATTTTCGTCTTCTTCGTACCCATCACCTGGCGCGGGAATAATACCATTATCGTTGACCACGCCGTCTCAGCTTTGCGAGCCTACGCGGGATCGATCGTCCCATGGGTATTGCTCGCGTTGATGTCTTACGGCATGATCCGCCAATTTGTCACGGGCAAGTGGCGTAACGACGCCCTCACCATGGTTTTCTCTTTTGCCAACATCGCAGGAGTGATCGTGTCCGCCCTGTACGTGACGGGCACGCTAAAGGGATTTCTCAATGCAAAAGACCTTGTCCCTTTTCTATTTGAGAAGATTGCTACCCCGGTGGGCCTGATTGTCCCCATCGGCTCGATGTTTCTTGCCCTCATCGTCTGCTATGGACTCCTCGAATTTGTAGGAGTGCTCATGCAACCGGTCATGCGGCCAATTTGGCGCACGCCGGGACGCTCAGCAATCGATGCGGTCGCATCCTTTGTCGGCTCTTACTCCCTCGGCATTCTTATCACGGACAGGGTGTACCGTGAGGGTAAATACACCACCCGCGAAGCTGCTATTATTGCCACCGGATTTTCCACCGTCTCCGCAGCGTTCATGGTTATTGTGGCCAAAACCCTGGACATTATGCAGTATTGGGGCCAGTTCTTCTTCGTCTCCCTCATAGTGACCTTTGTGGTCACGGCAATCACCGTCCGTATCCCGCCGCTTTCCCTGTTCCCAGACGATTACCACAAAGATGCCGCCCCTCAGCCGGAGGAGAAGATTACTAAAGGCCGATTCACGTCGGCGTGGGGAGAAGCCCGCGAAACGCTTGATGAAGCCCCACCACTACCAAAGGCCGTATGGATCAATTTTGTGGACGGCACAAATATGGCTGCCGCAATCACACCGTCGATCATGTCCGTAGGCCTTGGCGGCCTTCTATTGGCCAAATTCACTCCAATTTTTGACTGGCTCGGGTACCTCATTTATCCCTTCACCTGGGCTGCCCGAATTCCCGAGCCTATGGTGGCAGCAAAAGCCTCTGCCGTAGGCATCGCGGAAATGCTCCTTCCCGCCACCCTGGCAGCAGATCAGCCTTCATTGGTATTGCGTTTTGTGATTGCTGTTGTTGCCGTCAGCGCCATCATCTTTTTCTCCGCGCTGGTGCCCTGCATTTTGGCCACTGAAATCCCAGTAAAGGTCTGGCAAATGGTGGTGATTTGGTTTGAGCGCGTCGCGCTGACCATCCTACTGACTGCCCCAATCGCACACCTGCTGCTTTAGCTCTGAGTCTGGCATCCCAGACAGAAGCATTGTTTTTCTGCTTCTCTCGCGATACATCGCTACATACACTCAAATCTACAAGTGACCTACACCACTATCTGTGGCAGGGTTTGATGACAGCCCCGGTTCGCCGGATCATCCCGCCACAGGCAGTGCTTAACATTCAAGGAGACTTGGCCAATGTCTGAGCCACGCACCGTCCGAGCCCCACGTGGAACCGAAATATCTGCAAAATCCTGGCAAACTGAAGCGCCACTGCGCATGCTGATGAACAACCTCGATCCGGAAGTAGCAGAACGTCCAGAGGATCTCGTTGTTTACGGCGGTACAGGCAAAGCAGCCCGAAACTGGGAATCCTTCGACGCCATCGTGGCTTCGCTTAAGGACTTGGAGGATGATGAGACGCTCCTCATTCAATCCGGTAAGCCAGTAGGCATTTGGAAGACTAATCCCTGGGCTCCTCGCGTGCTCATTGCCAATTCAAACCTGGTGGGAGACTGGGCAAACTGGCCCGAATTCCGCAAACTTGAGGCCGAGGGTCTCATGATGTACGGACAAATGACCGCCGGATCGTGGATCTACATCGCCACCCAGGGCATTTTGCAGGGCACATTCGAAACCTTCGCTGCCATCGGCCGCAAAAGGTACAACGGCACGTTACAGGGCACCATCACGCTCACCGGCGGGTGCGGCGGTATGGGCGGCGCACAACCTCTCGCCGTGACGTTGAACCACGGTGTGTGCATCATTGCTGATGTAGATCGGAAGCGTTTGGAGCGTCGACAAGCAAAGCGCTACCTAGATGAGGTCGCAGACAGCCTTGACGACGCCATTGCCCGCGCCAACGCCGCCAAAGAAGAAGGCCGTGCACTGTCCATCGGTGTCGAAGGCAATGCTGCGGAAATCTTCCCTGAGCTGCTTAAACACCACCGGGCCGGTGACATCAAAATTGATATCGTCACCGACCAAACCTCGGCGCACGATCCGCTGTCATACCTGCCCACCGAAGTGCCCTTCGAAAACTGGAACACCGAAGCAGAAGAGGACCCAGAGACTTTCACTAAAAAGTCCCGGGAGTCCATGGCAGCGCAGGTCCAGGCCATGGTTGAGTTCCAGGACGAGGGCGCTGAGGTCTTTGACTACGGCAACTCCATCCGCGATGAAGCCCGCAAAGCCGGCTACGCCCGCGCCTTTGAGTTTGCAGGTTTCGTGCCGGCTTACATCCGCCCACTGTTCTGCGAAGGGCTCGGCCCTTTCCGCTGGGCTGCGCTGTCCGGCGATCCGGAGGATATTCGCGTAACGGACCAAGCTCTGAAGGAGCTATTCCCTGAAAACGAGCACCTGCATCGCTGGCTCGACGCCGCCGAAGAGTACGTGGAATTCGAGGGGCTACCGGCACGTATTTGCTGGCTGGGTTACAACGAGCGCCACAAGGCCGGCCTGCTTTTTAATGACCTCGTGCGAGAGGGAAAGGTGACAGCACCGATCGTGATTGGCCGTGACCACCTTGACTCCGGTTCGGTGGCTTCCCCTTACCGCGAGACCGAATCGATGCTGGACGGTTCCGATGCCATTGCTGACTGGCCACTGCTCAACGCTCTGACCGCCACCTCCTCAGGTGCCACGTGGGTGTCCATTCACCACGGTGGTGGCGTAGGTATTGGGCGTTCGATCCATGCTGGCCAGGTATCCGTTGCAGATGGTACTGATCTGGCCGCTGAGAAGCTCGCCCGAGTGCTGACCAATGATCCTGGCATGGGCGTGATCCGCCACGTGGATGCTGGCTACGATCGGGCTGATGAAGTAGCTAGGGAGCGCGGTGTGCGCGTCCCGATGCCATTCCACTCCCGGGAGAACTAACCTTGAGCACTCTTTTCACTGGAATTTCTGAGCTCCGTACTGTCTCTGAACTGGGCACGCTTGAAGATGCTGCCTTAGTCGAAAATGGGGGCGTCATTCAGTGGATCGGACCGGCCGCCGAGGCTCCAGCTGCAGACAATGCGGTGGACCTCGGCGGTCGCGCCGTTCTACCAGGTTGGGTGGATTCCCACACGCATATGATTTTCGATGGCGATCGCGCTGCCGAATTCGAAGCCCGCATGGCCGGTGAATCCTACGCAGCCGGTGGCATTGCGGTAACTATGAACGCAACCCGCGCTGCCGGTGATGCACGCCTGATTTCATTGCTCGATGAGCGCATCGCCGCAGCCCGGGCGGGCGGCACTACCACCGTGGAGACCAAAACTGGGTACGGATTGGATGTTGCGTCCGAAGCTGAAGCCGCTCGGATCGCAGCCTCCAGACTCGAAGATGTCACCTTCCTCGGAGCACACCTCGTACCTCCTGGAGCCGACGCTGACGAATACGTCGACTTGGTCTGTGGCGAAATGCTTGACGCTGTCGCTGATCACTGCACATGGATCGACGTATTCTGCGAGCGTGGCGCATTCGACGAAGAGCAGTCCCGACGCGTTCTTAGTGCCGGTGTTTCTCGGGGGCTTATTCCCCGTGTTCACGGTAACCAAATCGGTCACGGTCCGGGCGTAGCATTAGCCGTTGAAGTTGGCGCAGCCAGCGTCGATCACGTGAATTTTGTTACCGATTCCGACATCGAACTTCTCGCGGCCTCCGACACTGTCGCCACCGCACTTCCGGCCTGTGACCTTTCCACCCGCGCCCCACTAACCCCGGCCCGCAGGCTTATCGACGCGGGTTGCACACTAGCTCTTGCCTCCAATCTCAACCCCGGCACTTCCTACACCTCCGCGATGAACTTCTGTGTCGGCACTGCCGTTCTTCAGATGGAGCTGACTCTCGAAGAAGCGATTCGCGCCGCCACGTATGGCGGAGCCCGGGCTTTGCATCGCGAAGATGTTGGCACCGGACAAGATCGTCATGGCCGTCCTGCGAAAGGCACACTCGTTGTCGGCGCGGCAACTGACCTACATGTGCTGAATACCCATACGGCAGTTGACCTAGCATATCGGCCCGGGATGCCTCTTTCCTACCAGACCTACGTGGGAGGGATATTGGTGTAGCAGGAACGGGCAACAGCGCCTCGATCGGTAGAAGTCGGGACTGCTAGATTCGCAGTTTCGACTCCCTTAAAACCCCATCACCCGCTGAAATTCCAACCCGACCTCGTCCCCAATAGCCACCGGCTCTGATGCGAACGCCCGAAATGTCAGCCCCCCGGAAAGCACGGTGATCGAGTACCCGGTGCGCTCGAACAGCACGGATTGAACGATGCCCCGACGCGAGGCTGCCTCAGACAAGACCACATCCGCAGGCATCACGGCTTCCCCAGAGGGAAGTACAGTGGCGTCCCCCATGAACGATGCCACGAAGGCAGAAGCGGGACTAGCCAAGATCTCACGCGGCGATCCAACTTGCTGCACAATGCCATCGGAAAGCACCACTACCCTGTCTGCCAGCGCCAATGCTTCCGAGCGGTCATGAGTCACGTGCACCGTGGTGAGGCCCTGGCGCCGGACTAATGCGAGGATGTCTCGTCGCAAAGCATCACGCAACGGCTCGTCGAGTGCGGACAGTGCTTCGTCGAGAAGCAACACGCGCGGGTTGGCCACCACTGCACGGGCCAAGGCAACGCGCTGCCGCTGACCGCCGGACAGGCTCGCCGGGGCGCGCTTCCCGAACCCGTCGAGCCCCACTAGAGAAAGGGCCTCGGAGACTGCCTCGGCGCTGAATGTGCCAGCGCGGCGTAGCGGATAGGCCACGTTTTCAAACACGTTCATGTGCGGCCACACCGCATGCTGCTGGAACACCATGCCGAGGCCGCGCTTTTCCGGTGGCACGCCGTCCATCGCGGCACCGGCGATCGATAGCGCCCCGGAGGAAGGCGAGACGAAGCCGGCGATGGTGCGCAGGAGCGTCGTTTTGCCGGAGCCGGAGGGGCCGACCAGGCAGATGAACTCGCCGGGCTCCACCTCGAGCGAAATATCGGACAGCCCCACCGTCCCATCCGGGAACGTCACGGATACGTCAGTCAATGAGATCAAGAGACCTTCTCCCTCAAAGTTAAGCCCAGCGCCAAAACGCCGATGAGCACGAACAGCAGTGACAGCGCGCTGGCTTGGTTGTAGTCGCCAGCCATCTGGAGGTTAAACACTTGGACACCGAGAGTCGTGGTCCCCGGCGCGACCAGCAGAACCGAAATGGTCAGCTCACGCACTGCAGTGACCAGCACCAACACCGCCCCGGAAATCGCCGCGGGCAGCGCCATCCGGCCGGTGGTATCGAGCAAAGAGCGCAGCTGAGAGGCACCCGAGATCCGGGCTGCTTCCTCCACCGCGAGTGGGGTTTGCTGCAACGGGGCGCGCACTGCCTGCAGCACCAGCGCGGTGAAAGCGCAGACGTAGGCGCCGAGGATGACCCAGCGGGTGTTGTACATGCCGGTATAGCGCCCCAGAATCAGCCAGCCAACACCGATGATCAGCCCGGGCAGCGCCGTCGGCAACAAAATCACCAAGCTCATCGCGGTGTTCGACCAATGCCGAGTCCGCGTGAGCAGAACTCCCGCGAGCCAGCCCAGCACACCACACAGCACAGCTGCACCGCACGCCAGCAGCGCCGAATTGCTAAAGCCTTCGATCACCCGCGGGTTACCCAGCGCCAGCTCGAAGTTGTCCAAGGAGATCGTTTCGAGCGTGAACGGCACGCCCGGTGCGGGCAGCAGAGATCGGTATCCGAGTCCCACCAGCGGTGCGAGCGTGACCACCAGGCCCAGCAGCCAGGCGATGGTTGTGGTGAGGCCACGTGCCCGGCCCAGCGGGTAGCGTTGGGTCGCGCCGTCCGCCACGCTTGTCGACGCCCACAGCGACACCACATAATCGCAGATCACTGCCCCAATGCCAAGCAACAGCAATACCACTCCAACGGTGGATACCACCTGGAGCGGATTAGCCACGGTGCCGGAATCCATGAAGCGGTAGATCATGGTGGCGAGCGTCTCAAAGCGTTCCGGAGAGCCGAGGATCGCAGGGATGCCAAAGTCCGCGAGGTTCGCCACCGCCGTCAGTGTGAAGGCACTCAGGATTGCGGAGCGCAGCAGCGGCAACGTCACGGTGCGCATCGCGGTCCAGGTGCTGGCACCGGAGATGCGGGCAGCGTGTTCCATGTCGCCGGGAATGTGCTTGAGGGCGCTAGCGATCACCATGTACACCACCGGGTAAGAGTGCAGGATCATCAGGACCACTACCCCATCGGGCCCGTAAACATTCCAGATTTCGCGGTCGAACCAACTGTTCACGCCCTGCCGCGGGCCGAACAGCTGCATCCACGCGATCGCCCCAATGAACGGCGGCACCAGCAGCGGGCTCAGTACCAACAACCGGAGGGCTTTGGCGCCACGGATGTCGGTGCGTTCCAGCATCAGCGCCGCCAGCGTGCCGACGACCACTGCCCCAACGCTTGCCAGGACCGTGGTGTACGCGGAATTCCACGTTGCCGTGGCGATTCCCTGTTCCAACAAAACTGGGACTTGGTTGCCACCCAGCGCCAAGGACACCACCAGGCCGAGCGGTGCGAGGAAAAGGCCAATGAGGATGAGCCACAGGCCCATCCTCATGAGTCGAACCTGGGTCACTTCATCGCGTCCTGGAACGCAGCGGTGGCGGCCTGCTTATCAGCAGTGATCTTTTCCAGATCCTGATCCATCAGCTTGATGTCCTTCAGTGCTGGGGCGTCCTTCGGGGAGCCGGCATCCTCACGAACGGGCAGGTAGTTCTGCTTCACCGCGAGCTCTTGGCCCTCCTTAGAGATCAGGAATTCCAGGTACTTCGTTGCGGCGTCCTGGTTGGCGGAATCCTTGAAGATTCCCGCTGGCTCCGTGATGTACGGTGCGCCCTCCGTTGGGTAGGCCACTGCAACGGGCGAGCCCTTCACTGCGAGGTCACGTACCAGGTAGTCCACCACGATGCCGACTGGGCGAGAGCCGCTGGCGATCTCCTGGGAGGTGGGGCCGTTGGACTTAGCGATCATCGGCTTGTTCGCGCCGAGCTGCTTGATCCACTCCTCGCCCAAAGCTGAATCGTTCTTCCAGGCAGCGGCGTTGAACGCAGCGGCACCGGAGACCGCTGGGTCCGGGAGGACCAGCTTATCCAGGTACTTCGGATCGGTCAGGTCTGCCCACGACTTCGGCGCGTCGGTGATGTCTTTGGTGTTGTACGCGATCACGGTAGGGATGAAACGGGTGCCCACATAGAAGCCGTTGGGATCCTTGGCCTCTGCTTTTATCTTGGCAGTATCCAGCTTTTCGAGCTTGGCGAGGTCGCCTGCTTTTGCATAGGTCTCAAAAGTCGGGGCATCGGCGGCCCACAGGATGTCGGCGCCGACCTTGCCGGTCTTCTTCTCGGATTCGATGCGCGCATTCAGATCGCCGGTGCCGGCGCGGAACACCTCGACCTGGATGTTCGGATTCTTCTCCATGAATGCCTTGTTGATCTCATCAACCTTGGCCTCCGGCTCGGAGGTGTAGACGGTGATCTTGGCGTTATCTGCGTTCTTATCTTCTGCTTTGTTGTCTGCAGCTGGCTCAGCGCAGGCAGTGAGCAAGGCAGCCGCGGTTACGACGGCAATTGCTGGCTTGATCAGGTTCGTTGCGTTCATTGCGGGGTCTCCGATTCGCATTCGGCGGTAGCGATTGGTGCGAATCTTGATCTTGGTATGGGTAGCCTAAGTTCGCAGGGTGAGGGTGAAGAATGGGGGTAGGGGTAGAAAATGATCTTAGACCGAACTTTGCATTATGTTGAGCATCATGGATGCAAAAGAGTTTCCCGAAGATTTGCTCGATCGGACGCTTACAGAGGAGGAAATCGAAGACCAGTCTGAGGCCCCTCCCCAAGAAGAACGCGTAACCTTTCACACCCAAGACTATCCAGTTGACGGACTCGTTAAGCGCCTTGAGCGTGGCACAATGCTCATTCCACAATTCGGCACACCGGATGACAAAGTTCAATCTGCACTTTTCCAAAGAAAGTTCGTTTGGACAAAAAAACAGATGGACAGATTCATCGAGTCATTGCTTTTAGGATACCCGGTACCTGGCATTTTTTTAGTGAAACAGGCACCCGATAATAAACTCCTTGTTCTGGACGGTCAGCAACGATTGGAAACTCTACGCCGCTTTTACTCAGGGATTCATAATGGACGAGAATTTCGCCTCGAGAATGTAAGTGGAGATTTTAAGAATTTAACATACAGAACTCTTCCTGAAGACTATCGCAACCAACTTGACGATTCATTTCTAACAGCTACTATTGTCGCCGCGACCGACGATGATAGTTACGAAGCTGTGTATCAGATTTTCGAAAGGTTGAATGCCGGGGGAACTAACTTAACCCCCCACGAAGTACGAGTAGCATTATTCCCAGGTGAATTAATGTCGAGAGTAGCAGAACTCAACGACAATACACATTGGCGGTACCTGTACGGAAACAAGTCAACACGACTGAGAGACCACGAACTTGTATTGCGTATTCTAGCACTATCGTTTAGAGGAGCAGTTTACCAGCGCCCTCTAAAATCATTTCTTAATAGTTTCACGTCTGACTTTCGGAAAAATACGGAAAAATTGGAGCCCTACTTTCAAAAGTTTGAAAGTACTGCAGAGCTAATCCGCAAGTTCATCGGCCCCGAAGCCATTCGGCGACCTGGAAATAACCAGGTAAACGCCGCACAAGCTGAGGCTATCTTTGTGTCATTGATGAGAAGCGACAGCGTAGCAAATCTTGAAGACCTGAAAGAGCAGTTTGAATCACTCATCCATAACCAGCTCTTTGTTCAATCTACAACCAGAGCAACGGCGGATTCGGATGCTGTTTTTTCTCGCCTTCAACTTGCAACCGAATACCTGACCACTCCTGCTGGAGAATAGAGACATGAAAGGCCTCCCGACACATCAATGGCCACCATTGATAGTAAAACAGCAAATCGATGAATACCAAGGACTAATCAGTACAATTCGCACTTCAGTATCAGATTCAATGCCCCCACGTGTTGAAGCTTACTTAGTGCGCTACGCAGTTGTCCGTTCCGCTGGACTTTTAGAGTCCGTACGGGATGACCTCGCCCGTGAATATAGTAGAACTATCGCCCCGGAGAGAGTCTTTAATCGCATCAAGAAGAGCCTAACCAGTTCTTTAGGCTGCACTCCAAAGCAGCTTCAAGACTTTGTCCGCACTTTTGATTCAATCTGGGCTGATGAACTGGCTAAACTGTTTCAAGCCGATGATTCTCGTCATTCAAATAACGTCGGCAGTTTGGTTGAAACAAGAAAGAAAATCGCCCACGGAAAAAGCTCCCAGGTTTCGACAAGCCAAATCCTTCGATGGTCTGACAGCGTAATTCAAATTACCAAATGGATGGTTAACCGTTTCGACCCAAACAACTGAAAACTTATCGCATACTCCCAATTAACATTGGGGCAGATTTCTTCTGATGAGATCTGTCTTCAGCTAAACTTGTTTGGCTGACGCTTTCACTTTAAACAGCAAAACAAGTACGGTAAAGATCTAGATCTAGAATCAAACAGGAAGGTCGGTTGGCTAGCCACAAACTGTTGCACCCTACGCCAGCTCGGGATCCGCAAACTAGGCCTACAGACAATGTGCGCAGCTAGTCTCGATTCGGTCAGATTTCGTCTTTGTTTTTCCGTCTTTTACCGGTTTGATCTTCACATTACACAAATCAGAAGACTTTAAATGGCTGACTGTGCAGTCCACTTCTTAGTCAGGTCCGACCAAGACGTTTTTCCAAACTCATTCGACAAATTCCTCCGTCAACTTCGTTTGCAGTCCGGATCCGAATCTCGTTAAACCAGCGACACTCTCACGAAATTACAACTCGACCCTCTAGACTTTAACCCAAATCATATATTCCACTTTCCAGGAGCAGACTTTGCGTAACTAACTCCGATGGTCTTGAAGTGCTCAGTTGCGGCATCAATTTTTGCTTGCTCTGTAGATCTAAGAAGGTGCTCGCTCATCGTGCTCTTGGTCTCGCGGACCATATAAAGCTTGTCTTCGCCTTCAACACGTTTCACAATCGCCCAGTCCGGGTTATAGGGCCCGACCGGAGTGTCGATCTTGAACATTGGCGGAAGTTTTAAGAACAGCTTGATATCGTCGCGGCTATCGAGAAGCTCTGCAAACTCTCGCTCCGTCTCGGAGTCGTACACAACAAAGTCGTAGTCCGTCTTGTCCTTGTTCTTCACCTTGTAGAGGTTATCCAGGAAGTACTGCTTTTCTTCCAAACCATCGCGCTGAAGTTCCGTTAACGAATAGACACTTCCGCCGATCTTCTCGTACTGAATACCTTCAGTCACGATCGCCGCCAGCTCGGCCTCAATAATTTCGCGGACCATCTTGACGTAATCATTAGGGTTAGCAATGAAGTCATCCAAACGTCTGCTTTCAATCAATATTTCGATGATCGTCTTGCGAGTCAGAGAAGTAGCTTCCTGGAGTTCAGTCACAATATTGGGCAGCTTATACCCGCCCCGCAGATCAGTGGTACGACTACTAGTTTCGGCACCCTTCGTGCCACCGCGAGCAATACTGAGCTTGGCCTTCTTCACTTCGATGCGCAGTGGCTCAATTTGTTCAGCTTTCTTAATTTTCGCAACAGCATTCTTGATCAACACGTTGCGGTCCACTGACACACTGTAGGTCGTGCGCTGACTAATCTTTTCCCAAAACTCCTCAAACTCGCGAGATGTGAAATACAGCTGCTTGTTGAGCTTTCGGGTTCTGCGGTCGCGCTTAGGCTTGACATGATTCTTGATATTGGCGCGCTTGAGGACATCAATAATCAAGGCCTCAACGACGCTAAACTCGGGGCTTAGATTGAGAGCGAAGTCCTCAGCATCCGGCCTAAACGACTCAGTGACATAGCCGTCCTTTTCCAGGAAACCTTTCTGTTTGAGTTCTCCCCAAATCTTTTCGGACAACGCATACCCCAAGTTCTGTTCACCTGCGGTTTCAGGCTTCGGCAGTTTAGCGAAATCTCCCTTGCGGATGTATCCAATGGCAACGCCCGCCTTCTTGTATTCCTTCTGAAGGTTGTTCGCGAATTCCTGGTAGGATTCGTTCGCCACGACGGTCAGCTGGGCGACAGACCTGTCAACCACGCGCTCACCATCTTGGTTAACAGGTAGACGAAGTCCACGGCCAATTGTCTGGCGACGCTCGGTCTCTGAGCCCATTTCCCGCAACGTACAAATCTGAAAAACGTTCGGGTTATCCCAGCCCTCTCGCAGCGCCGAGTGCGAGAAAATGAAGCGCACTGGCTCGTCTTCGCTGAGCAGTCGAGCTTTGTCTTTCATGATCAGATCGTAAGAATCGTCATCTTTCGACGTCTCACCAGAAGTGTCGCCGTAAACACCTTTCTTGATCTGCGAGAAGTAAGCCCGTCGCAGCTCAATGGGGTCCTGGGGCAACAGCTCCTTGTAGTGCGGGAAGCGTTCTCGCTCTTCAACGAATAGCTCATCGAACCACTGAGCGAATTTGCCATCTGCGGTTACATTGTCGCTGCCTTCGCCGAGGTAACTAGCAACTTTATCGACGAAGAACAGACTCAACACCTTAATGCCATGCTTGCGCATCAGAGATTCTTTACGGAAATGCTCGCGAATAGTCTCACGGATCATCTCCCGATAAACAGCTTCATCATTGCTGCCAATAGACTCCCCTACCTGAAGAATTCCGTGATTGGTGAGCTCGATGAAACCTTGACCGTCAAGATTGATCTCATTGATACGCCAGTTATTGTCGTAAGCCGGGTTGTCAGTCACCTTGGCCAAGTCTTGATTCTGCTTGACCTTTTTGACCTGTCGATCGAACGATCCGTCTTTCTTTCGGCACACCAGCTCTAGGGTTGCTTGCCATGGGTTACTTTCTACCGAGAGGAGCTTGATGTACGGCTTGGCATCTCCGCCGTGTTCTGTTGCTTCGGCCACCACAATCTGTTTGACCAAGCCAAGCTCATGGGCATCGACCGGGTCGAGTCGATACGTCACGTTTCGGGTCTCGCGATGGGTCGCACTATAACGCAGAATGAAGGCTGGATCCATTCCTGCGAGGGCTGTCTTGGACAGCTCCGACTCCATATTCTGCGGCTCATCCATGATCAACACCGGACGTGTTGCACGAAGGAAATCGATGGGGCGTAGACCGTTCAGTTTGTCACGTGTCTGATTCATGATCAGGTTATTGCCCCGACCACGAACCGAACCAATCGTCATAACCATGATCTGGATGCTTGTCGACGTCGCGAACGACTGAACCTCTTCCGCGTTTTTGCCGCTGTACACCATATGGTCGAACGGCAACTCTGGGTAAAGCTGACGGAAGTGATCGTACATCAACTCAATACTGGTTGTGACGCCTTCGCGAATTGCAACGCTTGGAACCAGAATCACAAACTTGGTGAAGTTGTACTTTCTGGCCAGCTCGAAAATGGTGCGCAGGTAGACATAGGTCTTACCGGTTCCGGTCTCCATCTCAATATCGAACTGCAAACCATCCTTCAGTTCACGTGCGGGCTTGAGGCCTTGTGCGTTCTGCACAACTTTTAAATTTTCAAGCACAGTTTCTTCGTCTAGAAGAAAGTTGTTACCAACCGCACCAACCTCTTCACTAAGATCCAGATCCAAAGCTTGGTTGCCAGATTTTGGCAGCTCTGTCGTAGTAAGAAAAGTCGTAAGAAAATCGCCTGCATTGCTCGGCTGACCATCGAACAGATCGGTCACCGAATTGATCGCCGCTATCTGATAATCCTGTTTTGCATCAAACTTAAATTTCATTGTCACCTCCTCCTACGCGGTCCATAATTCAATATTGTTGGTCTTACACATCTGCGCCAGATTCGTCTTCAACTCATCATCGCCCTGGAAAGCATCTTCCAAAATGATGAACTGAACTGGCTTTGTATCGACAGCCGCCCGAAGTTGAGACAGGGATGGCTTAGTGTGCTCATCGAGGTAGGCAAGTACAAAGGTGTCTTCTTCGTCCTTCTCCTCATCCAGTCGAACTACAGACTTGTACTTCAAGTCAGCGATTGAGAGTTCACGAATCTGCTCAACTAAAGAATGCCCTTGCTTGATCAAGATCTCGGTTAGCAAGTCATCTGCAGTCGCATTGTCGTCGCTGCTGTCGCGCAATTCCAACAAATGCTGCTCCAACTTGGTTGCATCGATGTCAGACTCGGTTCGCCATTTGGTGAAGTTGGTGTCGGCGAGCATGTAAGAACGAAAACCGGTATCAAGTCGACTTGAGCAAGTAGGTGCCTCGTTTTTAGTCACTTTCGAGATTTGTTCGGCTGCTCGACGAACGCGTTCTCGTGACACTTCAGCGATCGTCTTGTAACCTTCAGATTCAGCAATCGACCCGCTAGGTACTGGTTCTGGCAGCTGAACAAGGATAAATCTTCTTCTGTGTTGATCAGAGCTATTTACTCGCATGACGGATTCTGCGGTGGTGCCGGAGCCAGCGAAGAAGTCCAGAATAATACCAGGCTCGACAAGGGAAACCAAGTACTGAATCAAAGAGGTAGGCTTCGGATAATCAAATACTTTCTTTTTCATCAAGCTGCTCACCTCGGCGGTTCCCTCATCGCTGGTGCCAACCTTTTGGCCGAAGCGGCTTTTTGTCGCGTTGACCGCGCCACCGTTCGTGAAAATCAACTCTCTGGGCGACTCTTTGAAAGTCTTGCCAGCACCGTAAATTGCACGAATTGCAAATGCTTGTGTTTTTACCCAGTAGGTAGTCCCCATTGAAACTTCGTCGATTACTTTTTGAGCAGACCACCTTGAACGAAACTCAAGTTCAAAATCATTAAGGTTTCTCCCATCAACGACCCGAACTTCAGACAAAAGACAGTATTTTTCATCCGTTGAACGTGAATACTCGCCGTCCTTGATATTGAACTTGACTGTTCCTGCCGGAAATTTGACTACTTTAGTTGGATTCGATGCATTATAGAGAGGTGCATCTTCAAACTCGTTCTTTTCATACTCAACCAGTAGTTCCTTTTTCATGCCGTCACGGCTATAAAGCTGACGCGCAAAACATAGCACATAGTCATAATTCGAGTAGGTATTCACCTTTTGACGGCCAAAATGTTGAGTCTTTTCCCAGACAAAGGTGGCAATATGGTTTTGTTCTCCAAAGACTTCATTGCAGATCTTCTTCAGATTGTCCATTTCATCGACACCAATGCTAATGAAGATAACGCCATTGGCTTCAAGTAGATTTCGCGCTAGCTTCAACCTCGGATACATCATATTGAGCCAGTTAGAGTGATAGCGCCCCTCAGATTCTGAATTCGAAGACATCTTTTTGCCTTCTTCGTTGACCTGCTTAGACCACTCCAAATAGGTGTTAATTCCCTCTTTGAAATCGTCCTGGTAAACGAAGTCTTTGCCTGTGTTGTACGGCGGATCGATGTAAATCATTTTGATCTTGCCGTGGTAGTGCTTCTGCAGGATCTTCAATACTTCGAGATTGTCGCCCTCGATGAACACGTTTTTGGTGGTGTCCCAATCTTTGGAGTTTTCCTTGTCGGGGCGAAGAGTCGCGGTCGTTGGGGTTTGGGCTGCGCGCATAGCACGCTTTTTACCTGGCCAAAACAAACCAAAACGCTCGCTAGTGTCAGAAGCATCGCCTTCGAGTAGCTCCTTGAGCTTTTCAACATCTATCTTGCCGTCAGCGATCGCCTCAGGAGCAAGATCCGCCAATTGCTCAGCGAGCTCAGTGCGGAACTCAGGGCTACTGCCTGGCACTTCATTGATCATTTCTCGTTCTTCGTTCACCATTATCTCCTTTTGCCTTTTGTTTACGATTTGATCCGCCACCGAATAGTGAACATTTCTTTCTCTACCCGCTTGCCCTGCAACGACTGCTTAATCAGAATATGCAACTCATCGACATGATCTCGCAGATCTCGCTTTTCTTTTCGATACCTATCTTCGATCTCATCAATTTCAACATCCAGCGCGCGAGCCTTCTTCTTAAACCTGAGCTGCTCCATCGAGTCATCCGCTTGGTTTGCCTGCTTACGCAAGTCCTTGCGCTTTTGCTCTAGTTCCCGAACAGCTTTTCTGCGCTCAGTGTCCAAGTCGAGAATCTGCGACTCAAGCAACTCCTCTTGCTGGTTGTAATAACTCGAATTGCGGAGTTGCACTTCCTTTTCCAGTGACTCTTGCTGCTTGCGTATAGCCTCAGCAAACACCTCCGGAGTGATTCCTCTTTCCCCATCGAGGTACTCGGATACCCGCAGGTCCATCATTTCGGCAACATCTTCTTGGTTGAGGGATTCACCGTTATCGGACTCACCAGCTGCCAGCAGATAGCTTTCAGAAATGTCGTTATCGTTGGCCTTCATCGTGAATGTCAGGCTACGAACCGTCAGAGCGCCAGATTGTCCAACTAGTTGCTTCATTCGAGAGCTCACACGCTCTGATTGACTGATATCAAACACCAGCTCTTGATAAGGCGTTTCGGCGCTCATTGCGCCATCAATGACATATTTAGCCAAGTCGCTGTGGTAACGGTACTGTCGAGAATTCTCGCTCGGTGAAGACTTAAAGTGATAGCGACCTGTCGCAATGTCGCCTATAGGAGCGGTATGAAGCACGAAGTTGCGACCATCACCGTCAAACTCAGCCATGTTCTGCAGACGATAAATCGTCAAGAGTAAGAGCAACTGCTCAAACTTATTGAGCACCTCGCCAGACTGTTCATCGTACGACTTCAAACGGTCACGAACCGATGGATCAAGATTGTCGAAAACCTTTGATCGGGCCTCAGCCATATCTTTACTGACCGTATCAGCGTACTTTTCTTCCAGCACTTGGAATGCCGTGTTGATTTCATCTGCTGTGCGGTAATTGTCGTAAATCTTGGCGATCTCCTGGGCGAAATCAAACCCACTCTCGATTCGACCAAGCACTTCGTCACTGGCGCCGAAGACGCTATCAAACAAGTGGAATTTGTTTTCAAGCAGCTCCAGGATGCGAGCTTCAGCGGCATTACCTTCATTAAAGAAATTGACGATGACGACATCGTACTTCTGGCCATATCGATGGATACGGCCAATACGTTGCTCAACGCGCTGAGGATTCCACGGCAGATCATAGTTAATCAGCATCGAACAGAACTGAAGGTTGATACCCTCCGACGCCGCTTCGGTAGCGATCATGATCTTGCCGCTGTCGCGGAAGTAGTCGACTATGGCCTTACGGCGGTCCGCTGACGGATTACCAGTAATGACGTCACTGCCAGCGTTCTTCTTGAGCCAGGCCCGGTAGATTTCTGTTGACTCGGGAGAGTTATTTTGACCATTGAAAAACACCAATCCGTCGCCATAACCGGCAGTCCGCAAAGTCTCCGCTAGGAAGTCCTGGGTAGCAGTGTATTCAGTGAAGATAATGGCCTTCTCAGGCGCTCCAACTTCCCGAAGCCTTTCAAAACCACGCTCGATAGCTTCACCAAGTTTCAGCGACTTCTGATTCTGGTGGATCGATTCCGCCAACGATGCGTACTCGTTAAGCTCATCGATCTCGGATTGCACAAGCCGTCTAACCTGCGGATCTGACCAATCGTGTCCTCGATCATTCTCGGTCATTTCACCGAATGCTTCAAACGCCGCTTGTTCTTCATCAAGAAGTTCATCTTCAAAATCAAAGAAACTCTGTTTGCTGATGCGACGGCCCTCAGCCGCCAACTCTTCAGCCAAACGACGAGCCGTATTACGAAGAGTAATACCAACCGCATACGTGGACGAACCGAGTCGCTTACGGATCACCTGCGAAGACAACGACCGCTGAGAACTATTAAAGGCATACAGCGTCTCGCGCTGAAGATAGCTATTAACCAGATCATAAAGTTCCATTTCAGCCTGGGAAGGCTGAAACTTAACAGTGAGCGGATCACGCTTCGTAAAACGAATATACTTTTCGGCATCCCGACGCAACGTTCGCTTGGTCAAATGACCGACACGTTCAGCTAAATCGTCCGGACTAAACTGCGAACCATTGGACTTAATATAACGCTCACGAAAAACCTCCAACGAACGGAAGTACTCCGGGTCGAAAAGCGAAACTAGGCCGTAAATCTCTTCCAAACGGTTCTGCAATGGAGTGGCAGTCAGTAATACAATTTTGCCTGCACCATCCAGAACATCACCGACCGATGATGCCACCTTGGACTGAGCACGGCCCTTATAGAAGTTGCGCAGACGATGCGCTTCATCAGCGACAATCAGATCCCAACGCCTGAGCAGATCGGCCTTGTTTTGCTGCACAAATTCATAGGACGCGATCAAGACCTGACTCCCGGTCTTCACTTTGAGCAAGCTAACCTTAGACTTTGAATCCAGCAATTCCGAGGGAATCAAAAACTTCTCGTATAACTCCTGCTTCCACTGCTGCCGAAGGCTTGCCGGAGCAATAATTAGAATCTGGCGCTTACGCTCCGCCCAATACTGCGTAATCACAATGCCGGCCTCAATCGTCTTACCAAGACCAACCTCATCCGCCAGAATCACACCGCGAGTTGCATTGCCCTTAAGCGCAAACAAAGCCGCCTCAATCTGGTGCGGCTTCGGCTCCACCTGAGCATCAAACAAAAGCCCAGCCAACTTACCCACATGATCATTGGAATAGCTACGCTCTAGCTCATGAGCAAAGTATTTCGCCTGATGATTAGATAAATGAGTAGCAAAATCCCTCATTTCAAGCCTTCCTTGAGAAAAGCTGAACTCGTTGGCCGACCACGATGCTTGTTGAGAATGCCGCTCATTCCTATTATTTTCCTCAATTGCGGTACAAAAGCTCGAATTTCAATAATGTAATTATAAAGGATCAAACTGACTCTGTAGTCAATTCATCTCAGTCGAACGCCATCGGCCAGAAACGGAAATCATTAGGAACTTGTCCCGAAAGTATTGCGATAGAACTCATTCTATGTAGAGACAACGAGGACTTAAGTTTGCCCGATTCTAGACATACCCTGATGGCCGCCCCCCAGAATTCCCCGAAAATGGCCGTCGAGAAGCCAAAAGCAAACTACCCCTCATCCGTACTCAGCGCCGCCACAAACGCTTCCTGCGGCACGGACACGGAACCGATGTTCTTCATGCGCTTCTTGCCTTCCTTCTGCTTTTCCAGCAGCTTGCGCTTACGGGAGACGTCGCCGCCGTAACACTTGGCCAGCACGTCCTTGCGCAGCGCACGGATGTTTTCGCGGGCGATGACCTTCGTGCCGATCGCAGCTTGAACAGGCACTTCGAACTGCTGCCTAGGAATAAGCTCCTTGAGCTTCACGGTCATCTTGTTGCCGTACCACTGGGCGTTGTCGCGGTGGACGATGGCGGAGAAGGCGTCGACAGGCTCGCCCTGCAGCAGGATATCCACCTTGACCAGGTCAGACTCCTGCTCCCCTGCTTCCTCGTAGTTGAGGGAGGCGTAGCCACGCGTCCTACTCTTGAGCATGTCAAAGAAGTCGAAGATGATCTCGCCAAGCGGCATGACGTAGCGCAGCTCCACGCGGTCCTCAGATAGGTAGTCCATGCCGCCCATTTGGCCGCGCTTTTGCTGGCATAGCTCCATCGTGGTGCCCACGAACTCTGCCGGCACGATGACGGTGGTTTTCACGATCGGCTCCCACACCTCACGCAGCTTGCCGCCCGGCCAGTCCGAAGGGTTGTGCACCATCATCTCTTCGCCGTCTTCGGCGACGACGCGGTAGCTTACCGACGGCGCGGTGGAGATCAGGTCCAGGTCGAATTCGCGCTGCAGGCGGTCGCGGGTGATTTCCATGTGTAGCAGGCCGAGGAAGCCGAGGCGGAAACCGAAGCCGAGGGCGACGGAGGTTTCAGGCTCCCAGGTCAAGGCGGCGTCGTTAAGCTGCAGTTTCTCCAGCGCATCGCGCAGGTCTGGGTACTGCGCCTGGGAGATTGGGAAGAGACCGGAGTAGACCATCGGCTTCGGGTCTGCGTAACCCTGGAGTGCATCTTCGGCACCGTTTTGTGCCCAGGTGACGGTATCGCCGACCTTGGACTGGCGCACGTCCTTTACACCGGTGATCAGGTAGCCCACCTCGCCGGGGCCCAGGCCCTTGCACTTCTTCGGGGTCGGGCTCACGATGCCGATTTCCAGCAGCTCGTGGGTAGCGCCGGTGGACATCATCTTGATCTTCTGGCGTGGTTCGAGCTTGCCGTCGATCATACGAATATAGGTGACCACGCCGCGGTAGGTGTCGTAGACGGAGTCGAAAATCATGGCGCGGGCAGGCGCGTCCACCGGCAGCGCGTTGGACGGTGAGGGCACGAGTTCGCACACCTTGTCCAGCAGCTCTGGCACACCGACACCGGTCTTTCCGGACACACGCAGCACGTCTTCTGGCTCGCAGCCAACGATGTTCGCGATCTCCAGGGAGTACTTCTCCGGATCGGCGGCTGGGAGATCGATCTTGTTCAGGACTGGGATGATCTCCAGGTCATTTTCCATGGCCAGGTAGAGGTTAGCCAGCGTCTGGGCTTCGATGCCCTGGGCGGCGTCGACAAGCAAAATGGCGCCCTCACAGGCCTCCAACGCGCGGGAGACCTCATAGGTGAAGTCCACGTGCCCCGGCGTATCAATCAGGTGCATGACGATCTCTTCGCCGGCATGCTTACCCGTGGTCGGAGTCCACGGAATGCGCACGTTCTGCGCCTTGATGGTGATGCCGCGCTCGCGCTCAATATCCATGTTGTCCAGGTACTGATCGCGCATGTCTCGCGCCTCGATGACGCCGGAAAGACCCAGAATGCGGTCGGCCAGCGTGGACTTGCCGTGGTCGATGTGCGCGATGATGCAGAAGTTACGAATCTGCTTCGGATCCGTGAACGTGGTTTCCGCAAAGTTCTTTGGCATGGATGTAGGGGCCCTTTCCTCTATAACGCTTTAGAAGCCTACCTGAGATGCGCAGCATTCCAGAACCAAACGATGGCTAGCGCGCAGCCTTCGCATGAATTCGCATTCGCGCAGGATTAATCCAAATACTCGAGCACTCAATCGCCTGCTGATCTGCTGCAAAAGACACCTGCTCCATGTACAGCATCGGGGAACCGGGCGCTATGCCGAGCGCTCGCGCTTCTTCCCCACCCGCAGCTACCGCCGTGATGGAGCGTTCGCCGTATGCGATGGGGTGTTCCTGAATCCGCTCAATCTCCGCGAACAGGGATTCCCGCTCCAAGTTGGTGGCCAGCAGCTCCGCCCGCTCGGCGGCCGACAGGGTGACGTAGTTGCGGATGAAGGCGATGGGGCCGATCGCGTCGAAACGCAAACGCTCCAGATGCACCAATTTCTCGCCGGGGGGCAAGCCCAGCCGGGCCGCGATGGACTCATCCGCCCGGCATTCTTCTTGGGTGAGCACCCGTGTGGAAAAGTCGATGCCGCGGCGGGTCAATTCCTCAAAGATGGAGGACAGCGTGGTGGTCATCGCAGAATCGATCGCTTGTTCTGTCACGAATGTTCCGCGCCCTCGCACTTGCACGAGGAGCTTTTCTGCTCGTAGCTGCTCAATCGCCTTGCGCAATGTGCCCCTGGAGACGCCACATTCTTTTGCTAAATCCGGCTCAGAAGGCAACCTCAATTTCGAGGGCCACTGCCCAGAAAGGATTTTCCCGCGCAAATAGTCCGAGACCTGCCGATACAACGGATCGGGCAGGCCCAAGTCAATGACCTGTGCCGTGTTTTCCTTTCCGATTCCCACTCTTTCAGCCTAGCTTGCATGGAGAAAACAAAGGCAATGGGGAACTCATCACAATTCATGTACATAGTTGTTCACATTGTGTAGATTTGTACACATATCACAGGCTGCATTCACATCGCCCTTTCCCCGAAGGAGAAGCTAGATGAAACTCTTGGTTGTTGGAGGCTACGGAGTCGGCCTTTCGTTCTATACCCAACGAGCGCCGACAGCGGGAGAAACCGTCTCTGGCGCTCGGTTGGAAGAACACCACGGCGGCAAAGCTTCAAACCAAGCGGTCGCCGCTGCTCGGCTTGGAGCACACGTCAGCCTCTTTTCGGCTGTCGGCGAAGACGAACGCGCGAAGCTCGCCCGCACCCTCTGGCACGAGGAAGGCATCAATGCCGACGGCGTGATATCCATACCGGGCAACACGATGGTGGGCTGCATCATCACAGAAGCCTCCGGCGAAAACCGCATCGTCCTCGCAAACGGGGTTCTCGACGATCTAACGCCCGCGCTGTTACAAGATCGCGCCGCGGCTTTCGAGGAAGCAGACATCGTCTTGATCTCCTGTGAAATCCCCGAGGACACCATTCGCGCCGCGATTCGGCTTGGGCGCGAGGCAAACTGTCGCGTCATTTTGAATCCCGCGCCCGCGCCGCAGCTCACAGAAGCGGACTGGGCGAATCTGGACCTGATTACCCCGAATTACACCGAGGCCTGCCAGCTGCTTGGCGTCGGCGAAGCAGTCGGCGAAGCTGCCGACACCGCCGAGGATATCGCCTCGCAGCTGGCCCAGCGCCACCACGTGGATGTGATCCTCACCGACGGTGCACGAGGCGCCGTAGTTGTAAGCAAAGACTCCCCGTGCAAAGCGCACCGAGTTGATCCAATAGTCCCGCAGCAAATCGTGGACACCACCGGCGCGGGAGATACCTTCAACGCCGGTGTCGCCGCGGCGCTGCTCTATGGCCACGACCTCACCTTCGCGAGCAGTTTCGGCTGCCTCGTCGGTTCAGTTGCAGTTGAGTCTGAAGGTGTCATCCCGGCTTTGCCGACGGCTCAACTCATCAAAAATCGTTTCAATATCACTCTCTAAGGAAAGGTCTTCATGACTGTCTCACCGGAAAACATCGTCAATCCGAGCGATCTGGCTCCATACATTCAGCACACCCGCATCGCCATTGGCACCACTAAAGAGGAGGCAATCCAGCACGCCGAAGAAGCCGTCACCTATGGCTTCAACGCTGCTATGGTCGCCGGCTCCCGGGTAAAGGAAACCGCCGCAGTCCTGCGTGGTACCGGCATCGAAGTCGCTTCGGCATTGGACTTCCCTACCACTGGTGTGATGACCTCCCGTGGCAAGGCTGCGGAGGCAGAAGAACTGGTACGCCTGGGCGCCACCCAGATTGATATCGGAGTGCAGATCGGCTGGCTCAAGGATGGCGAGTTCGATCGCTTCCGCGAGGACATCGCCGGCGTCGTCGCCTGCGGCGTGCCTATCAAGGTGATGCTGGAGCTGCCACTGCTCACCCCTGAACTGCAGAAGACTGCCGTGGAGCTCTCCATCGAGGCGGGCGTGAAGTACCTCAAGAACGCCTCCTCCGGCTCGGTTCAAAAGGCGGATGTGGAATCCATCAAGTTCCTCAAGTCCCTCGCTCCGGAAGGGGTGCTGGTGAAGGGCTCTGGCGGTATCTCCACCTTCGAGCACGCCCTCTCCCTGATTCAGGCGGGCGCTGCCCTCGTTGGTTCCTCCAACTCGGTAGCAATCGTCACGGGCCACCTAAATAACGCTGATAGCTACTAACCACATAAGGATTCACGCCACATGTCTAAGATCCCTTTCATTCTTGACACCGACACTGCTCAAGACGACTGTGTCGCCATCATGCTCGGTCTGCTTGACCCGGTAGCCGATCTCCGCGCCATCACCATGGTTGCCGGAAACGTGGGCTTTGAAAAGCAGATTGCTAACGCTCACATGACGTTGAGCGTCTGCGGCAAATTGGGCGAGGTGCCCATCCATATTGGTTGCGATAACCCCATGATGCGCCCTTGGGCCTCTGCGGAAAACGTCCACGGCGATGGCGCCGGCGGCCTGTCCATGGACTTCAGCAATTGCTCCACCTCTACCGAGCATGCTGTGGATGCCATGATCCGCATCGTGGCCGAAAACCCAGGCGAAGTCTCCGTCGTCTGCATCGGTCCGCTCACCAACATTGCGACGGCCATTGTTAAGGATCGCAGCTTTGTAGACAACGTTAAGAGTGTCTACATCATGGGCGGCTCTAATAACGGCCGTGGCAACATCACCCCGTCCGCTGAATTCAACTTCTACGTTGACCCTGAGGCTGCCCAGATCGTCATGGATGCCGGCTTCAAAGACATCGTGATCCTGCCATGGGATCCAGTAACCCTCGACGACGCCACCATCACCCGTGAGGTCTATGACCGCACGGTGTCCGTGGATACGCCTATCGCACGCTTCTTCAAGCGCGTGTGTGACACCACCTTGGACTTCAACGAATCCGTCGGTGTCTTCGGCTCCACGCACCCAGATTCGATGACCTTGGCAGCATTGCTGCACCCTGAGATCGTCCTGCAAGATGGCCGCTACCGGGTTGATATTGAGACGAACTCCGAGCTCACCCGCGGCTTCTCCGCGATGGCTTGGGACAAGTATGACCTCACCCCTAACGCCACGGTGATTGAGAAGGCCGACCACGCTGCGTTCTTCGCGATGCTGGACACCATCCTGGCCACCCCAACCGTCCCTTCGATCGAATTGATGTGGTGATGTCAGGCTCAGCTCCGGTAGCCGTGGATAAAGTCCGCGGTAAAGATGCCTCCCCGGCACTCGTATTGACCGCGTTGATGCTGGTCATCTCAAGCTTCCAGCTCAACGCCACCATGCTTTCGCCGTCGATTGGCGATATGGCCCACCGCCTCCACACCAACCCGGGTGTCATCGGCTGGTCCTCTACTGTCTTCCTTTCAGTAGCTGCCGCGCTCGCCGTCTTCTTCCCTCCTTTCGCGGACAAGATCGGCCGTAAAAGGGTTCTGATCGTTTCCGTTTCCGTCATGATCTTCGGAACCCTGCTGATCCTGTTCACCGCATCCCCATTGTGGCTGATGATCGGCCGCGCACTGCAGGGCTTCTGCGGTGCGACCTTCGCGCTGGGCAACCTGACTCTGCGCGCCATCCTGGATCCGAAGCGATACGGCTTCTACATCGGCCTGGTCGCTGCCATCAACTCCGGTGTCGCGGGCATTGATACCTTGGTCGGCGGCATGCTTACCGACGCCTTCGGCTACAAAGCCGTGGTCCTGTGCATCCTGGCCGTGGAGCTCATCGCCTTGCTGACGCTCCTGGCCTGGGTCCCAGAAACCAGGGTCACCGCGGTAGCGAATATGGACTGGCTGGGCGCAATCGCGCTCACGCTGGCACTGTGGTCCTTCAACATGGGCGTGACCTTCGGTTTCAGTGAGCTGGGTTGGTCGAGCATGTGGACCATGGCAATGTTCGTCATCGGCATCGCCTCCGCATTCGCCTTCGTCGCAGTGGAGAAGAACCACCGTGACCCGCTGGTTCCACTCGTCGAGCTGAAGAAGCGCTCCACCTGGGGACTCTTGGGCACCACCCTGTTCACCATGGCCTCGGCCTTTGCCACCCTGCTCTACCTCATCCCAGCGATCTCCCAAGATCCCGCCGGCTTTGGTATGAGCAGTACGGTGTCCGCGCTGATGTACCTGACGCCATTCTCGCTGGCTGGTTGGCTGATCTCCCCGTTTGTTGGCAAGTACGCGCCACTGGTGGGCTACCGCCTGTTGCTGCGGATCGGTTTGTTCGGATCCACCGTGTTGCTGGCGCTGTTCGTGTTCACCGGCTACCACGACAAATGGATCGTCTTCGCGATTGCATTGTGCCTGGGCATCAGCTACACCGCGATGTCCAACACCACGATCAACGCGATGGGCGTGCTCTACTCTTCAGAAACCCGCCCTGGCGTGCTCCCGGGTCTGAACTCTGCGGCCTTCAACTTGGGTGCCGGCCTCGGTATCGGTGTGATGGCCTCGACCGTCGCCCAGGCTGCTGCCACCGGCGGATCCGGCTACTCCACTGCCATGATTATCGGCGTGGGCTGCGGCCTGATCGCGCTACTGTTCTCCCTGGTACTGCCAGGAAAGGAAGACAGCGAAGAGAAGATCTAGCTGCTAGACCACGCCACGCGGCACAATAACCGGGCTCGCGGACGCAGGATCATCCCAGATTTCTGCGCGAAGCCCATAAGCCTGTGCCAGGTTGTCGGCGGTCAGCACACTAAGTGGGGATCCGTGCGCAAGCACGGATCCTTCTTTCATGAGCACCAGCTCGTCAGAGTAGGTACCCGCCAGCATCAAGTCATGGAGCACCATGATCACAGTCTTTCCAAGCTCCGCCTGCGCCCGAGCCAGCTCGAGTACCTCGATGGCATGGGCGGGGTCGAGATAGGTGGTGGGCTCGTCCAGCAGGATCACCGGGGTATCCTGCGCGAGCACCATGGCAAACCACACGCGTTGGCGCTGTCCACCGGAAAGATCATCAACCAGGCGATCCGCGAGCTCGCTCGTGGCGGTGGCCGCAAGGGCGGCGTCGATGGCGGAATTATCGGCGTCGGAAAGCCCGCCGAAGAATCCCCGGTGCGGATGCCGCCCCCTTTCGACGAGCTGGCGCACAGTCAACCCCGCCGGTGCCAGCGGATGCTGCGCCAGCATGCCGACGAGCCGCGCCGCCTCCCGCGGTCGCAGGTCTGCCACCGCTTGTGCCCCGACCGTCACCGTTCCGGAGCGCGGATCGAGCACCTTGGACATCGTCTTGAGCAGTGTGGATTTGCCGCAGCCATTAGGCCCGAGCAGCGTGGTCACAGTCCCGGCAGCGGCCTCGAGGCTCACCCCGCGCACCACTTCCGGCTCCTCGCCGTAACCGGCCACAACATTCGAAGCTTTCAGGATCATCGCTTCCTCCTAGCGGAAACCAGATAGACGAGCATGAGTCCGCCGATCGCGGACGTCACCAAACCAACTGGCGCCGTAACCGGCAACAGCGCCACGAGGACGCCACACACGAGCAGCAGTGCCGCCCCCATCAGCGCAGACAGCACCACACCGGGCACTGCGGTACCGCCAAGGATGCGGGCCAACTGCGGCGCAACCAGTGCCACGAAGCCCAACGGCCCCACCACGGAAACCACCACCGCCACGATCCCAGTTGCCGCCACCACGAGTAACAGTCGAGTGCGCCGCAATGGCACACCCAGAGCAATCGCGGTGGCATCATCGTGCGCGAGCACCGGCAGATCGCAGTGCTGGGAAAGCCCCAGGATCACGAAGGGCGCCAGCCCCAACACGAGCGGCAGCACTACCTCCCAGCGCGCGAAACCGGTGGAGCCAGCAAGCCACACCTGGGCCTCTGTCGCACGCATCAAGTCCGCGCGCAACAGCAGATAGGACACCGCGGACTGGGCAAACAGCGCCAAGGCCACACCAATGAGAATCAGTTGCTGGGTGGTGCGCCCCAACCCGAGCAGCAGCAACAGCGTGAGCGTAACGATGCCGCCCAGCAGGGCGAGCCCGGCGCGCGCCCAGAAATCATTCACCTCGAGCAGCACGGTACCCGCGACGACTGCAACAGCAGCGCCACCACTGATACCGAGCATGTCCGGTGATGCCAGTGGATTGCGGGCCAGGGTTTGGGTCCAGGCACCGGCCGTCGATAATGCTGCGCCGACGATCGCAGTGACGAGGGCGACTGGGAGCCTTAAGTCCCACACCACCTGAACAGCTCGGGCAGAGCCGCCGCCGGTGAGCGCGGCCAGCACGTCAGCGGGAGTCAATGCCACCGCACCCAGGCACAGGAGGCAGATGTATGCGGCGCTCGCTAGCAGCGCTACGCCGACGCACGTGAGTACGTAACGGGTCACAGTCGGGCCCCCTTGCGGATCAGCCAGATCATCAAAGGCGCGCCGATCGCTGCCAGGACCACGGAGAACTCTACTTCGCCGGGCCGCAGGGCAAGCCTGCCGATCATGTCTGCCAGCACCGCCAAGATGCTGCCGACGAGAACCGTGGGCAATAGCAGGTCACGTACCGTCACGAGCCCGAGGCTGCGTACCATGTGCGGTGCGGCGAGGCCGAGGAAGGCAACTGGCCCCACCACTGCCGTCGCAGAGCCAGCGGCAACGACGAGCGCCGTGATCACGAGGGCCAGGGTTCGATTCACCGAGATCCCGAGCGCGGCTGCGGTATCGCTGCCCATCGCCAGGATATCGAGGTCCCGGGCGACCACGATGCTCACCAAGAACGCGATCAGGAAACCGACCAACGCCACGAGCACCTCGCCATAGCCCCGCCCAACGGTGGATCCCACCGACCACTGGCGCATGTCATTGAACACCGACTCCGACTGCAGGGCCAGCAGCATGGTCAGTGCCATGAGCATCGCGTTGATGCCCACTCCCACCAGGATCAAGGTCATGGAATCGCTCGTGGTGCGGGCGACCAGCAACACAACACCCGTGGCCACCAATGCCCCCAGCAGCGCCAGCACGCCCTGAGTCCACAAGCCACCACCAACACCAGCGATCGCCGCGAGGGCAATAGCAAATCGCGCACCAGCGGTAATCCCCACGATGCCCGGGTCCGCCAGTGGGTTCCGGGTCCAGGCCTGAGCAAGCACCCCGGCCAACGCCAATGAACCGCCCGCTAGACACGCCAAGAGCCCACGCGGGATACGCATGCCCCACACGATGTTGTGAATATCGGCGGGGCCGTTGCCCGCGAGGGCAGAAAGGACGTCGGCTAGCGGCAGTGCCCTAGAACCAACGGCGAGTGATACAACGAGCAGTGCAACGAGGGTGAGCGCGCTACTTAAGCTTTTCAAGAGCCCACGGGATGCTGACAGGGTTCGGAACACTCATGGCGTTACCGACGGACTGCTCAATGAACTTGGCCTTTGGTAGCAAAGCGGCGAAGGCAGGATCCGTCTTGAGAGGCTCGGCGGAGCCCTCGTAATCCAGCACGTACAGCACGTCTACCTGCTCCAGGATGGAGTAGTTCTCCGGCGCAATATCGAGGTAGAACTGGGACTTATCTGTGCCCTGGACCCCGTCCGGGATCTCCATACCCATGGACTCGATGAACTGGCCACGGCCGTCCGCATCGGTGTACAGGCCCAGCTTGCCGCTGTATGACATCACGACGGCAGCCTTCTTGCCTTGCAGCTCAGGGTGGCTCTTCTTGTACTCCTCGAAGGCGGCCTCCGTGTCCTTGATCAGCTTCTCACCCTCCTTTTCCTTATCCACGGCTCCGGCGATCTGCTCCACCTGGTCTTTCCACGGGATCTGCCAGTCCGCAAAGCCTTCTGGCTTCAGGGTGGTGGGAGCGATCTTCTCCAGCGCTTCCTTCGCCTGCGGATCCACTGCCTGGTTCACGGCGATGATCTGGGAAGGGTTGGTGGCAGTAACCTCTTCCAGCACCCCGGCGGTAAAGCCCTTGGAGGTGTTGAAGATCGGGGTCATTTCTTTGCCCTCACCGAGCTTTTCAGCCCATGGCTCGAGACCATTCTTGGACACTGCGTCAGGCGCGGAGAATGGTGCGACTGCCACTGGGGTGACGCCGAGAGCGAGGAGGGTGTCAACGTCGCCAAGCCCAAGGGCGGCGATACGCTCTGCACCCGGACCAGTCTGTTCGACATCGGCCTTAGAGCAACCGGTGAGCAGCAGGACGGATACCGCTGCAGCGGCAAGGAAGGAACGGCGATTCATCATCAGAATTTCCTTATTGTCGTTCAATACATTTGTTAGTAAGGTTAGCCTAATCAAAACCTAGGAGGGAAATTGTGTCAAACCGACTACTTTGCTGCACCGTAGCAGCGACCGCAGACATAGCGCCCAACCTGCGCAGAATCACCCTCCACTCCCCCGGATTCTTCGGCTATAAGCTCGACGGCCCCGACGAATTCTTCGGCCTCCTCATGCCCCAACCCGGCCAAGAATTCACGCCATTCCCCAGCAGCGAACCCAACATCCGCGCAAGCGTCGCCGCCCTCCCTGCAGACATTCGCCCCGGGCTGCGCTGGTACACCATCCGCTCGGTCGACCCAGTACAGGGGCTGCTCGACTTCGACGTTGTACTCCACCAAGACGCCCCCGGCCCCGGCTCCCACTGGACCTCCACCGCTAGCGTCGGCGACACCTGCGGTTTCTGGATCTGCCAAGCACTCTGGCAGCCCACCGCCGGACCACAGGTATTGGTCGCGGATGCTACCGGCACACCCGCCCTACTGTCCATCCTGGACCAACTCGACTCCCTCGCAAGCACCTCAGCCCTCGTAGTAACCCCTTCATTAGAAGACATCGAGCTGGACGCATTAGAGCGGCTCCCCCTACGCAACCTCGCCGTCCACGTCGCCCCGCCAGCCGAAGCACCGAGCACGCTTAACGACGTCCTTTCCGACTGGTCACTCACCGACACCACAAAACTGTGGGCCAGCGGAGAGGATCGACTAGTAAAGGCAGCGCGCGCCTTCGGCATCAAATCACTCGGAATGAACTCCAAGAACATCACGTTCGTACCATTTTGGTACGAGGGACGCCCCAGGCCTTAGCGAGTCCCTGCGCCTTCCCGTCCCGCGCTGTTCTTGTCCCGCGCGAACCCCTTTTGCCGAACTTTCCAGGACACGGCTATTGAAAACTAGTGACATCCAGGAATGTTCACCCAAAGGGGTTCACCAAATTCAGCGCGGCCCGCGCTCCAGTAACCTCCGTAGTCCTGAAATGAATGAACCATCACACAAATCGCGCCACTTCACCCGATACAACGTGTAGCCCGCATTCAAGAAGTCGCGCTCACGCTCGCGCTCTAACTTGATTACGAACGCGGGGTCACCGTACGTGCCGTCATATTTGATTTCCCCGTCGACTTCAATGACCAGCCAGCCGTCGATAATGAAGTCCGCGCGTCGTCCACGCCGGCCCACCACCATTTCGGCATTTTGAACCACACTGCGCGTGTCTACCCCTGCCTCAATGATCTGGGATTTTGCCAAGCTTTCCGCAACAGATTCCGATTTCCCGGTTGCATGCGACAGGACCCGGCGCGCTTTCGCCACCCCATGGCCCCGGCCAATCCCGCGCAGCACTCGCCACAATTCTGACTTCCGGTACCCTGCACGGAGATAGCTTTCCGCGACGACGATCCCGTCGGCGAAGCTGCCCCACCTGCACGTGTCCACCACGGTTCTGGCCGCCGAGGTGTACGCAACCCCTTTGCCTTCCAGGATTTCCGCGCGAGGTAGGTACATCGTCCGATAGCGGATGCCCGGGGCCCATTTTCTGCGCGGCGGTGGCCTGCCCGATCCGGGATATGCCAGCTCGATAGGGAAACTAGCCTCAAGTACCCCGAAGCCCCACAGCACCGCCGCGGCTCGACCTACCACCACCGCCCGATGCGCCTGCTTGCCGACGGCAAGCACCTTCAATCGATGGCGTTCCCACTCCTTGAGCGCATCATAGTGTTCGCGCCATATATAGAAGCTGCCATGAAGCTGTACCCAATTGCCACGAAACTCTTCCTCGTAATACTGCTGATCAGCTGCAGAGATCGCGCGTCGATCCTGCACCGCAATGCCATTCCCCCACAAAGACATGCCGTTGACCCTAGTGTGAAGGGCTACTTGCTGTGGCTCAGGGGCGGAGCTGGATGTGAATAATGCCTGTCTATCCACAATCCCGGAACCCCTTTTGCCGAACTTTCCAGGATGTCGTCGATTTTCAATATCAGCCACCTGGGACACTCGGCAAAAGGGGTTCGCGCGACAGCGCGCAAACTAGGCATCACTCATTCAGAATCTCAGCCCACTGCCAGCTTGGGGCAGGTAATGTGGTGAACCATGGCAGGAGAAGAAGTATCCACCACTTGGTCCGCCCGCTTTAGAGACAGTCTTCGCTCTTTCGTCGCCGCCCGCGCAGAGGCGCGGCGCTCCCGCTTGGACCGCGGCCTAGACCGGATCGGTAACCGGTTGGGATTGCAGCAAGACCCTGACGGCACGGACACCGAGCGTGTGGAAGCTGTCTGCAACGTGCACCCCACTGAACAGATGGTGCGCAATATCTACTACGCCCCCGACATGGATGGACACGCCGAACCTGGCGAGGTGGTGTGGATCAAAATCAGCACCGACGACGAGTCCGCGGCCCAAGATCGCGCACTGCTCGTGGTCGGCCACGGCCTGGAGACCATTCTTGGCCTGCTGATCAGCGCCAACTCGGATCATGCCAAGAAGAAGGGGTGGATGGACATCGGTTCCGGTTCCTGGGATTCGAGTGGCGCCCCTTGCTGGCTCCGCCTCGATAAGGTGATCGAGGTGCCAGAACTCGCTATTCGACGCGAGGGTACGGTGGTGCCCCGCCGTCGATTTGAGCGCATCGCCACCAAACTCCGGACTGATTATCACTGGGGCTGATTTCTATTCCGCGCGCGTGAGTGCTAAAGTTTGCGTGTTGTTCACTTTTCACCTGTGGGCGTTAACAGGCGGTCAGGACCTTGGGTCCGCCTCAGCACGCAGGTTTCTAGTGGAAACAGTTCAATAGTTTCCTACTTTCAAGAGGTATTTACGATGGCAAACATCAAGTCTCAGATGAAGCGCATCAAGACGAACGAAAAGGCTCGTCAGCGCAACCAGGCAGTACGTTCCGCAGTTCGCACCGAGATCCGTAAGCTCAATGCCGCTATTGTGGCTGGCGACAAGGCTGCTGCAGAAGCTCAGCTCCGCATCGCTTCCCGCTCCCTGGACAAGGCAGTAACCAAGGGCGTCTTCCACCGCAACAACGCAGCCAACAAGAAGTCCAACATGGCTGCTGCAGTGAACAAGATGGCTTAAGTTTCTCTGCTTTAAAAAAGCCCGCCATTCGGTTCTTCCTAAGGAAGATCTCCGAATGGCGGGCTTTTTTATCTCCTGCTACAGCAACGCAGCGCAGCCCTCTTTCACCATCCATGCGCCGACTGCCAGGAACAGCAGCCCTGCCACGAAGTCAATCCACGGCCCAGCGGATACGATGCGACGGCGCACCACATCCGCCGACACGATGACTACGAGCACGCTAAACCCAATGAAGGTAGTGAGGGTAATCGCCAGGATAATCGCGAGGGAAACTCCCCAACTCGGGTCAGTGGGCATAAACGGCGTCATGATGGACGCGAAGAACAGTACTGCTTTCGGGTTGGAAAGATTGGTCATTAACCCGAGTCGATAGTTATGGCCCGGGGTCCCGAGCATTTCATCCATCGTGATCTCGCTAAGCGTCACTGTGGTCATGCGTTGCTGCCAGCCGGACTTGGCCATGTTGAAGCCCATCCACAGCAGCCAAGCGCCACCTAGGAGCTGTACCCAGCCCAGTATGGACGGATTAGCCACAAACAATGCTGAAGCGCCCAGTACGGTCAGCGAAACCCACACAACAATGCCGGTGGTGATGCCACCCACCGCTGCTAACGCGTGCGGGCGCGAGCGCGCCGCCAAGCGCAGCAGAAGGAAGACGTCTGGACCGGGCGTGAACATGCCTGCCAGATTCAATGCAACGACGGTCCCCAGAAGTCCCCAGATCATGCGTTAGTTAGCTCTTCCTGCTGGCGCTCCGCACAGTTCAACAATGTCATGTCCGCAAGTTTAGCTAGCGGTTAGCAAGCTCCGATACTTGGCGTACGGCATTCTCGATCGCGAACTCGATATCCCCGCCCTGACCTTTCACCCGCGCGTCTAACTCGGCCATGAGGATTGCCGCGTCGGAGACGGCATCACCATTCCACCGGCGGGCAACCTGCAGGATAGATTTCACCTTGAACGGCGGCACACCCAGCGTTTTTGCCAGTTCATAGTCATTGGCCCGGCCACGAATCGCGTAGGAACGCGCGATGGCTATCACCGAGTTTGACAGCGCGGCAGCAATGAGAACCGGTGGCACACCCAACTGCAGTGCCCGGCGCGTAGAGCCCACTGCCCGCGCGGTCTGCCCGGAACATGCCAGGTCTGCGATGTCGAATCCGCTAACCTCAGCGACGCCCTCGTAGTACCTACGCACGTCCGCAACAGTGACTTGGGCGTTGGTATCGGCCACAAGCTGGCTGACTGCAGCCGCGAGTTCCCGCAGATCCGAACCGACACCTTCGAGCAGCGCATGGACTACATCAGGCGTGGGACGTACCCCTAAGTTGCGGAACTCGTTGGTAACAAACCCTTGGCGATCCCGAGCACTAAGTTTTGCAGCCTCGTGGACCTCCCCCAGCTTCTTGAGCTTGTCCACCGCCGACTTTGCGCGACCTTTGCCGCTGTGCCGGATGATCACGGTGATGCCGGGTGCGACATCGCGACAGGCGTCGATAAGCAAATCAAGCGGTTCCTTGCCGGACTCCCCCGCATCAGTGAACACCAGCGCGCGGTTGTCGGAGAACAACGACGGGCTGAACATCTCCACCAGGTCCGGCGGGGTGAGCTGGCCAGTGCGCATGGTGGTGACCTGTAGCTGCTCGCCTGCGGGAAGCTCTACGCGCAGCTGATCCAGGATGTTCTTCTGCTGACGCTCGGCGAGGAAGTCTTCTTCGCCGAGAATGAGGTGCACGGGATTGATCACCAGTTCATCGTAGCTAGAAATGCCCGCGGTGTGCGTGTTGCGTCCCATCACGTAACACGCGGACAGGCCCGTCCCGATTCGGATAGAGGATCGGCACCCCGTCCTGAGTCACATGTGGCCGCTTACTCGGTTTCCCTGGTTCCAGCACGATGATCGCCTGCACCCCAGGTGGCGCGCGATAGTCCTTGGGGATCGTCTCTAGCTGAATGACGCTTTCTAGATTGGTCTCTGCTGCGCGGGGCTCCGGAATCGCCAAAACGAGTCCCGCCAGCAGGTAATGCGCCCACTTCTTGTGGATCAACCACACCAGCCACCCCGCAAATAGCAGAGCCCAAGCGGCGCCCAGCTGCAGCTTCGGCATGCCTGCCACGGCGCGCGCCACCGTAGCAATCCACCAGGTAAATGGCTCGGCAAGCCGCAACAGCAGCATTTCAAGCGGAGCGGGCAGTAGCACTGCCAACAGTCCGAGAATCGTGACGGGAGCAACCGCCGCCGCCACTAGGACGTTTGCGATTATCGACGCCAACACCACCCTGCCCGTCATCGCCGCAACGAGAGGCATCGTCACCAGATCAGCAGCAATTGCCACCGCGAGGGCGCGCAAAACAATGTCAGGCACGCGTCTGCCCAACGGGTGCCGCGCTAATGCGCGATACAGCAAAGGCGACAACGCGATGAGGCCGGCGGTGGCAGCCACGGAAAGTGCAAAGCCGTAGGAGACGGCGAGGTCACTATCATAAAGTAGCAGCGCGATCACCGCGAGACTGAGGCCATGCGCGGGTTCGGCTTGCGCCGAGCCCAGTACAGCCAGCAAGCCGACGATCCCCGTGACCGAAGCGCGGAGCACCGATGGCTCAAAGCCCACCAACCCAACGAATACCGCCAACGTGATGGCAGCGCAGCCTACTTGATACCGCGGGCCCAGCGTCACCGCCTTAGCCAACAACACAGCCGCCACGGTCAAGATCGTGATGTTGGATCCACTGACCGCTGTCAAATGAGACAGATCCGTGTCCAGAAACAACTGCTTTTCTTCCAGGCTTTGCGCCGAGGTATCTCCCAGCACCATGCCCGGCAACAACCCCTCCGATGCTGGTCCAAGGTGCTTGGCGCAGGCTACAACAAAATCGGCTTTGACGCTCGCAGCCCAGGCATCGAAGCCCCGCGGTGGCGCCACTACCTCAAGCTCGCTAATGTTCAGCACCACCGGAGTTACACCTGGCCTGTCGGCGGGGCCGCTAGTTACCTGCGCCACCACACTGGTTCCAAGCGGGGGCGGTTGTTGTTTAAGAAATGCTCGGACCGTGGCGCCATCGACGGACAGCGTGGTAATCCACCCACCAGTTTTGGTCATCGTCGGGCTCGTCTCTATGCGCGCCAACACCGCAGCCGGGAAAGCGGCAGGCGCGGTGTGGATGCGAACCAGGGACGTCGATAAGCCAGCCACCCCCAGGGACAGCGCCGTCAGCCCGGGCCCCGGGAATTTCAGCATGGACAGGGCTGCCACTGCCAAGAGGCCCAAGCCCAGCCACGCCTCCCGAGTTACTACGGTGGCCAGCACAATCGCCCACACCAGCAGCGCTGCCGGAACCAGACGAAGCTCCCTCATGGGTTCACAGGGTCACCTCGGGGGAAATCGCCGCGAACTTCGCCGGCCCAATCCCTTTGACCTCTTGCAACTGTTCGATAGCGGAGAATCCGCCTATCTGCTCCCGATGCGCGATGATCGCCGCTGCGGTTTTCGCCCCGACCCCGTCCAAGGACTCTAGCTCGGCGGCCGTCGCGGAATTCAGTGAGACTTTCCCCGGCTCGCTAGCAGCCTGGACGGGTGCTGCACCAACCACAGGGACCTGGATCTGCTTGCCATCACTGAGCTTTTCCGCGAGATTCAGGCTGGCCAGATCCGCCTCCGGCAGCGGCTGCGCTGCCTGCAGGGCGTCGTCGATACGCGCGCCGGGCGTTAGCGTGACCAATCCCGGCGCAGAAACCGCACCGACGACACTGACCACCGCCATCGTCTCTGAAGTCGGCGCTGCAGATACGGAGGCGGGGGCATATGAGTACCCGGGCGAGGTTGGTTGGCGCAGGAAGAACCACGCTGCCAGCCCGATGACACACACTAGCGCCACCCACATGCCATGACGCGGGGAAATCATAAATCGTGGCTTCGGATAGTGCACCGCGAGGAGGTCTTCCTCGCCGGTTGGTCGGGTCAGATCTGCGACACGTTCGGAGAGCTTCATGGCGCTCAAGTTAGCCGCAACCGGCACTTTCATGCGCAGAGCGCCCCAGCCAGCCTGTGGATAGCTACTGGGATGTGGATAAACTTAGGCGGGCTTGCGGGCCACCAACGCGATGGCTCCGAGTTCATCAGCATGCTTCCGAAATTCGGCTCGCATCGCGAGCACCCGCTCCCGGGCAGGCCGGTTACGCAGCAGATTAAACCCGAAACGCGCTGCCCCGAGCATCCCTTCATCGGAAATCAGACGAGAAGGCTCGAGCAAACGCATGGGTGCTTCGCCTTGCCACTCCACCTCCAGTCCGGCCTCTTCCAGCAGCGCTATCCAGTGCGCTACCGGCAGCGGCCGAGCGCCCACCTTGATCGTGCGGGATAGGTCCTTTTCTACCGCGTCGCGTGGTCGAGCTTCTGTCTCCACCCCGGTGCGAGACAGTTCATGAATGGCATAGCGTCCGCCTGGGGCGAGCAATCGGGTAGCTTCCGCCACCACTCGCGCCTTGTCTGTTTGACTTTGCATGGTGAGCATCGCCTCACCGATGACGAAGTCTGCTTCCCCACTCGGCAGACCTGTGGTGGCAGCGTCAGCAGCGACGAGCTCTGTGGGTACGGTGCCACCTAGCAGGTGCCCCAATACTTTAGGTGCGTCCGGATTGGGATCCACTCCAATCCAGCTCGCTGGGTGTGTAGCCAACAGCAATTTTGCGGTAGCCCCGACGCCTGGACCGAACTCTATGATTCGATCCCCGGCGCGTGGTCCGGCAGCAGTGAGCATCCGTTGCGTGAGCTCACGACCACCTGGTCGTAGTACCCGTTTACCGAGCTTTGCCAGCAGCCAGTGCCCCTGGAGGCGCTTTTCTTCCGGTGCCTGACGAGTCATCTCACTCATGCTGATTCCCCTTCCCCAGAGTCAACTTCCACCATGGTCAGTGTCAGTCGCGAGGGTTCTTCGGCCACGAGCGCGTGTGGCTGTCCGGGCGCTAGATAGATAACGTCGCCCGCGCTCATGGTTAACTCTTCTGTCCCCAGAGTCCACAGCATGCGCCCCTCGTTTAGTAGGCATGACACCGCCCGGGGCGTACTGTGCTGGCTGAGGAGCTGTCCGGTGTCGAAGGTGAACTGGACGACGCGCATCATGCTGTTGCTAATGAGCACTCGTGACGTGGTGGATTCTGCGACGACAGGAAGGGATTCAGCCAGCCCTAGATGAGCAGATGATGAGTGTAGGTTGTGGTTGGGAGCCATGGGCATCCTTAAGCTCGGAGAAACAGGATATGAGCTTAGCCTAACCTAATTTATTACACCCAAGGTGTGAGAAATCTCGCCGCTAGCCCTCCGGCTGCGCGGAATACACCACGGAAACCGCCAATGCCCCCGGGCCAACGTGGGCGCCGATCGCATCATCCAACTCTGATGTCAGATAAGAGGTCCCCTCAGCCAATACCGCCTGCATCGTCTTCAGCAGTGCCTTCGCGGCCTCACGAGCCTCAGTCTGCTGAATCGCGATGAAAACCGGCTTGCCACCAGCCTTTTCCGCGATCATCTCCACCAGTTTGATGAAGGCCTTGGTCTGGGTGCGCGTCTTCGCCGCCAGCTCAACTTTGCCGCCGCGGATCGTCATGATCGGGCGCGTCGCCAGCGCCGAGGACATCAACGCAGTCGCGGGCGAGAGCCTGCCAGACTTACGCATGTCCTCGATCCGGTGCAAGTACAGGAAAAGGTCCGCACGCTCAAGAGTGTTTACTGCCGCTTCATAGCAGCGTTCCAAATCGGCGCCTTGCTTGGCCAAGCGAGCGGCCGCCATCGCCGCAGCGCCAACCGCCATCCCGGCCGAATTCGTATCCACCACTCGCACGGTGTCATCAAATACCGCTGCCGCCGCAGTCGCGTTTGACCACGTCGAAGAAAGCTCCTTAGACAGATGCAAAGCTAAAACGCCCTCATCATGCCCACGTTCCAGCTGGCGCGCATACGCTGCAGTCAGCTCCAGCGCGCTGAGACCGGCGGTAGAGGTGGCACCGCCACGACTCATCACGTGCAAGGGCACAACGGTGATATCGAGTTCCTCAACAATGTCAGCAGGCAACCCCGCTGAGGAATCCGTAACGATCCGAACCGGCATTTACATGCCTCGCTTTGGCGCAGACATGTTCCACCCGTCTAGGTACCACTGTGCGTCGTCGACATTTTCGGCGGTAAAGCGCGCCTGCGGAATAATGGGATCGCCTTCGCCGTCGGCATCCGGGCTGCCCTGGAAGTAGCGCGGGCGGGCAGTCAACTGCGCCCAACACGTATTCTTCAGTCCGGAAAAGATCGGATATTGCTCCGGGCTAAAACCCAGCAAAGAGGAGGTCAGTGCTGCGATCGTCCCACCGTGAGCGACCACAACGACTGTGGAATCATCCCACTCCGAGAAATCACGCATCTGTTCGTCGATAACCGCACGAGCACGCTGCGCAACCTCGAGCCGCGACTCACCCTTAGGCGGTGCCCAACTGGCGTCGTGACGCCACAGCGCACGCGCACCGGGGAACTGTGCATCAACTTCCTCGTGGCTCATCCCCTGCCACTGGCCGAGGTGGGTTTCCCGCAGGCGCTTATCGACGCCCACAGCAACCCCCACCCGCTGCGCTACCGCCTTCGCTGTCTCCTGCGCCCGCTCTAGGTCGCTGGAGACGATCCTGCCGATCTTGATGTCTGCGAGAAAATCAGCCGCATTCTGGGCCTGCTGAACTCCCACTTCAGATAGCTCGGTGTCCATCTGCCCTTGCATCCGACGGGTGGCGTTATAAAACGTCTCCCCGTGTCGCATCAGGATCAGCTGGCGAGTCACAGCTCGTCTTCCGGCTCTTGCTCAGCCAGCGGAATCTCGTCGATGGAGCTTACTTCACGCTCGTTAACATCGCTCGCCCATGCCTGCGGGCGCTGCGGGGTCTCGATGCCGTCGATGGCGATCAGCGGGCAGTCACGCCACAGGCGATCAAGAGCATAGAATTCGCGCTCCTGCTCGCGGAACACGTGGACCACGAACTCGCCGTAATCCAACAGCGCCCAACGTCCTTCACGTGCTCCCTCGCGGCGGATCGGATCTGTACCGGCTTCGGTGAGCTTGTCTTCAATCTCCTCCACGATGGAATTGACCTGACGCTCAGTGCTGGCAGAAGCGATCACGAACACGTCCGTAATGGTCAACACCTCGGAAACGTCGATGACGGCGATTTCCTCAGCCAGCTTTTCACTCGCAGCGTGGGCAGCGATGGTGGCGAATCGAATCGAATCTTGAGATGCAGTCACGAAAGTCCTTTGAGATTGTTGAGTCTTACTACTAACACCATAGTTTCCCACGTTTGGGGCAGTTTAGGCTAGTTGACGGGGCAATCTTAAGAATACAACCCAGTTTTGTTGATGAACTGCACCACACCATCCGGTACGAGGTACCAAACCGGGCGCCCTGCGGCGGCCCTCTCCCGGCAATCCGTGGAGGAGATCGCCATGGCTGGAATCTCCAGCAAAGTCACGCGTCCCTTATGGATAGCGGGGTCAATGGAGGAGGTCAGTTCGTAACCAGGACGGGTCACACCGACGAAGTGCGCGAGCTCAAACATGGAGGGCCAGTCACGCCACGTGACGATCTGTGCCAGGGCGTCCGCGCCAGTGATGAAGTACAACTCTGCATCCGGGTACTCCGCGCGCAGATCATTGAGGGTATCGATGGTGTATGTTGGCCCCTCCCGCTCAATATCCACCCGCGAGACCGCGAACGACGGATTGGAGGCCGTAGCGATCACTGTCATCAGGTAGCGATCCTCCGCCGAGGACACCTTCCGGTCCGCCTTCTGCCATGGCTGCCCGGTGGGCACAAAGATAACCAGGTCTAGGTCGTAGCGGGAGGCTACCTCCGAGCCCGCAACTAAGTGACCGTTATGGATCGGGTCGAAAGTGCCGCCCATGATGCCGATGCGCTTCGGCGAGATGTGATTCGGTTGTCCCATAACGGACAACTTTAGTCTGTGGACTAGGGTCGAGTCTGCCCAGTGCCCTGCAGAATCCATTTGGTGGAGGTGAGCTCCGGCAGAGCCATCGGACCACGCGCATGGAGTTTCTGGGTAGAAATGCCGATCTCCGCGCCCATGCCATACTGCTCGCCATCCGTAAACGCAGTGGAGGCGTTGACCATCACCGCGGCGGAATCCACAGCATCGCAAAAGAGCTGAGCAGTACGGATGTTGTTCGTCGCGATGGCCTCCGTATGGCCCGTGGAGTAGCGGGCGATGTGAGCGATGGCGCCGTCCACGCCGTCGACAAGCGCGGCAGCGATATCCATGGACAGGTACTCGTCGCTGAAGTCAACCTCGGTGGCGGCCACATCTGCGCCGAGCTTTTCGACGTCCCCGTGTACCCGCACCCCGGCGTCCTGCAGCGCGGTGATGATACGTGTTTGATCGGCAGCGGGCAGGGCAGAATCGATAAGCACCGTCTCGGCCGCATTGCACACGCTAACACGGCGCGTCTTGGAATTGAGCAGAATCGCGATGCCTAGCTCCAAATCAGCGTCGCGGTCAATATAGACGTGGCAATTGCCAGTACCGGTCTCGATCGTAGGGACAGTTGCGCCCATGACCACAGCGTTAATCAGCCCAGCTCCACCACGCGGAATCACCACGTCCACCAGGCCACGAGCCGTAATCAGATCTTGCACGCTGCCGTGAGTCTCACAAGGCAGCAACTGCACGGATTCGGCAGGCAGCCCATGCTCAAGCAGCACTTCCTGCAGCACCGACACCAAGAAAGCGTTGGAGTTACGCGCCGTCTTAGAACCGCGGAGCAGCGCTACGTTGCCAGATTTGAGCGCCAGCCCGAAAGCGTCAACAGTAACGTTGGGGCGTGCCTCGTACACCATGCCCATCACACCAAGCGGCACGCGCACCTGTTTCATCTGGATACCGTTAGGCATCGTCGCACCCTGCAGCACCTGGCCTACCGGATCTTTCAGATCCGCAACTTGGCGCAACCCACCGGCGATACCAGCAATGCGTTCTTCCGACAGCGCAAGGCGGTCAATGAGGGACTCCGCCATTCCTGCGACTCTGCCGGCATCGATGTCAAGCTGATTTGCCCGGAGAATCTCCAGGGTACGCTCCTCCAGGCGATCCGCCGCGGCGCGCAGGATCACGTTCTTCTGGTCAGAGGTGAGCCGTGCGAGGACCCCAGCGATCGCCTTAGCTGCGCGAGCCTTGGCCAACACCTCGTCCCGTTCGGCAGAATTCGATCCCAAATCAGCAGTCATGCTGGACTATTTTAGCTCAGTATCCCTGCCCCGGAGTCACTTCTGTAGGCATCTTCTCCCCTGCGGCGAAAGCCTGGGCATTAGCCAGGATCGCCTTCGGCATCAAGGCTTGGATCCGCTCGCTGGTATTAGCAATATGCGGCGTGATCACTACGTTTGGCATGGCCCACAGCGGGTGTTCCGCTGGCAATGGCTCTGGTTCGGTTACATCCAAAGCAGCGCCCGCGATCTGCCCGGTTTCCAGGGCGTGTGTGAGCGCATCGGTATCAATGAGCGGTCCGCGCCCCACGTTCACAACCACCGCATGCGGCGGCATCTCGGCGAGAACCTGTGCATCCACCATGTGATGAGTTTCAGCTGTGAGAGGCGCGGCCACAATGAAATAGTCTGCCCGCGACCACGCAGCCTCCGTTGTTGTCTCATCTGCCCCCGGTACCGGACGGCCGGAACGATTGACTGCGATGACGCGGCAGCCAAAGCCATGCAGCATTGGGATGAGCTCCGTTCCAATACCACCCGCTCCGACGATGGCCACGGTCTTATCGTGGAGCCAGCCGGTAGCGTCCTCTGCTGCTGCACGCGCATCCCAGGAGGTGCACTGTTTGTGCGCATGCAACTGGGCGAGGAGCAACGCTACTGCCGATTCCGCGACGGTGGTGGCAAAGATGCCCCGGGCGTTTGCCCACCGCCGATCCGAGGTCAAGATTCCTGCGGCTTCAAAGCCGTCGATACCGGCTAGGCAAATCTGCACCCAGCGGATATTTTCCGGCAGCTCCGGGAATTCTTCCGGGGTCCCGTTGAAGACCAAGAAATCAGCCTCGCCGAGCTCGGTTTCTTCATAACCGTTCTCACTGAGGTAATCGATGACGGTGGACCAGCGATGCGGGGTAATCGAAAATTTCATGCCCCCCAGGCTACGCGCGAGTAGCAAAGTTGGACAGGTAGTCCGCGTGTACCACCGGCCGTTGCATACCCTCCGGCAGCTCATCGCTGTGTTTTCCGAGCATCGGCCGTAGCGTGCGAGAGTCAAAGGCCACTTCCCCACGCCCAATAATTTCTCCTTCAGGCCCAAGGATTTCTACGATCTCGCCGGAGTGGAAATCCCCGTCAATTTCGGTGATACCCACCGCCAACAGCGAGTTACCTCCGGCCGTCACTGCACTCACAGCACCAGCATCGATCTTCAACGTCCCCGCAACATCTGCCGCGTAAAGGGCCCAGAATTTCCAGGCACTGATTCCATTGTCCTTGGGGTGGAACACCGTGCCCACCTCAGCGCGATCCAGCGCCGGACCAATGTTGTCCGCGCTGGTAAGCAGCACTGGGATCCCACCGCGGCAAGCAAGCCGGGCAGCCGACACTTTGGTGGCCATGCCACCAGTGCCCACCACGCCCCCAGAGCCGGCGATCACTCCTTTGAGATCATTGCCGTCACGCACCTCGGAGATGAAACGCGCAGTCGGGTCCACCGGGTTCTTGTCATAGAGGCCATCGACGTCGCTCAGCAGCACCAGCGCATCCGCGCTCACGAGGTTTGCCACGATCGCAGCCAAACGGTCATTGTCACCGAACCGCACCTCAGTGGTGGCTACTGTGTCGTTCTCATTGATGATCGGCACTGCGCGCAGCTGGCGCAAGCGATCAATGGTGTTCTGTGCGTTACGAGCCCGGTCACGCTGCCCAGCGTCACTCGCAGTGAGCAGCACCTGACCCACCGCCCGACCATAACGAGCGAAGCTGACTCCCCACTGGTGCGCAAGGTAAACCTGGCCGACCGCGGCCGCCGCCTGACGGGTGGCAAGATCACTCGGGCGGTGCGGCAGGCCGAGGGGGGCCATCCCCGCGGCAATAGCGCCAGAGCTGACAACAATGACATCAGTGTTACGCGCCATGCGAGCTTGGATAGCATCAACCAGCTTATTGATCTGCGCCGGCTGCACAGTGAAATTCTCGTCCGTCAGGCTACTCGAGCCAATCTTGACCACAATGCGCTTGGCGCGCGAGATCTGCTCCCGCACGCTCGAATGGTGCCCAAAAGCAGGCCCTCCAGGCTCGGCCACGGGGAAGGTTGCTTCCGGGGTCGAATCGGCGGTGAAAGGCTTGAGCGGGAGGGTGGACATGGAAGTAAATATAGTCGCCCGCACGCTGCTGCGGGGCTATGGGGTTGGATCCCCACCCGTTGCACCGAGCGTTTCACCGGAGACGAAAGACGCCTCATCGCTGGCGAGGAAAACATAGGGACCAGCCATCTCGACCGGCTGCCCTGCCCTGCCTAAACCAGAATGTTGGCCGAAGGAAGTGATCTTCTCTTGTGGCTGACCGTGTGAGGGCTGAAGTGGGGTCCACACCGGGCCAGGTGCTACCGCGTTGACGCGAATGCCCTTCGGTGTCAGTTCCGTAGCCAAACCCTTGGACAGATTATTCATTGCTGCCTTAGTCATCGCATAATCGAGCAGGGTGTTCGATGGCGAGTACGCCTGCACGGAAGAACTGAAGATAATGGAGGCACCCGGCTTCATATACTTCAGAGCTTGCTTTGTGACATAGAAGGTGCCATAAAGGTTGACCTTCATCGTGCGGTCAAAGCTCTCATCAGAGATGCTTGCTAGGCCTTCATTCCACACTTGGCGACTGGCATTATTGACCAAGATGTCGAGTCCACCCAATGTCTTCACGGCGTCATCGACAAGCAAACGGCAATAATTCGGATCGAGGAAGTCACCTGGCAGCGGCACTGCCTGGCGCCCAGTCTCCTCAATTGCTTTAATAACTCGCTCGGCATCTTCTTGTTCAGCTGGCAAATACGCCAGTGCGATGTCGGCACCTTCACGGGCATATGCGATAGCTACGGCGGCACCGATTCCGGAATCACCACCAGTGATCAATGCCTTCTTGCCGTGTAGCCGTCCGCTTCCGACGTAACTTTCCACCCCGATGTCAGCCATGGGCTGCAGCTGCGCATCTAGCCCTGGCTCCGGCTGAGTTTGCTTGGGTGGAGAGATCCGAGGGTGCAATTCGCGCGGGTCAACAGTAGCTTCCTGGCTTACTCGAGTCATCGAATCCTCCTAAAGTTGCTGTGCTTTCCACCGTACTGATGGACGCGAAACGGCCCCTCAAATTTGAGGGGCCGTTATTTTTTCGACAAAGAGTGTTGATGGAGCTGTTATTAGCCCTGCCAACGCTCTCGGTCGGCAACTTCGCCATCGCCATAATCCAGTTCGTCGATAAGGCCACGACGAGCCTGGGAGGCGCGCTTACGCTCGGCGGCGGAGATACGCTCGGTCTTTTCCAGTCGAACGTCGGTGCCTCGCCCTGTCATCAGGGAGTCAGCACCAGCAGCGGTCATTGGCTCCCATTCGAAGGTGACATCGCCGATGGTTACCTGCGCGCCTTCGCTTGCGCCGGCCTTGAACAATGCGTCTTCCACCCCGGCACGCGCCAAACGGTCAGCAAGGTAGCCGACTGCTTCATCGTTCTCGAAGTCAGTTTGGCGAATCCAACGTTCCGGCTTTTCGCCGCGGACCACAAAAGCGCCCTCGAACCCTGGGTCTTGTTCCACCACGAAGCCCAGCTTGTTCTTGACCGCATCCACAGCCTGTGGCCGGATGATCGTACGGACCTCCGCCTTGGCCTTCGGATTGACCTTGCGGTGCTGCTGCACGATTTCCAACAGTTTGAACTTCAGCGGTTCCAGCCCCTGGTAGGCGGCAGCGGAGATGATGAACACCGGCCAGCCGAACTTCTCTTCGATGTCGGATTTGAGGAACTCAGCCAGCTCCAGCGCCTCTGGGACGTCGGTCTTGTTCAGCACGACAATTCGCGGACGATCTTTGAGGTCTCCGAGCCCAACATCGTGGCTGAGCTCGGATTCGTACAAGGCCAGCTCGTTTTCCAGCGCCTCAATATCGCTGATCGGGTCACGACCAGGATCCATCGTGGCAGTGTCAACGATATGTGCCAGAACTGCGGTGCGCTCAATATGGCGGAGGAAGTCCAGACCAAGACCCTTGCCCTCGGAAGCGCCAGGAATTAGGCCTGGCACGTCTGCAATGGTGAAGGTCTCATGGCCCACTTCCACCACACCAAGGTTTGGCGCGAGGGTGGTAAACGGGTAGTCGCCGATCTTGGGCTTCGCAGCAGAGATGACAGAGATCAGACTGGACTTGCCGGCGCTGGGGAAACCGAGCAAACCGACATCCGCCATGGACTTAAGTTCCAGGGTCACATCGTGTTGCTCGCCTGGCTCGCCCTTCAGCGCGAAGCCCGGCGCCTTGCGGGCGCGACTGGCCAGCGAGGCGTTACCCAGGCCACCGTGGCCGCCTTCAGCAGCGATGTAGCGCATGCCTACCGCGGTTAGGTCTGCCATGACCTCACCCTTGTCATTCATCACCACAGTACCTGCTGGGACCTCCAGCACGAGGTCTTCTCCGCGCGCACCATTGCGGTGGTCACCGGCGCCATTAGTGCCGCGCTGTGCCTTGATGTGCGGCCGGTAGTGCAAGTCCAGCAGGGTGTGAACTTGCGCGGAGGCCTCGAGGACGATGTCGCCACCGTGACCGCCGTTACCGCCGTCGGGGCCGCCAAGCGGCTTGAATTTCTCGCGGTGGATCGAGGCGCACCCGTTACCGCCGTCGCCAGCCATCAGGTGCAGGACCACGCGGTCAACAAATCGGTTCATGGGGGTTCCTTCAATCTAGGGCGCGCTTCTCGACGTCAATAGTGCCCAATTCTACTGTGCCTTCGAGCAATCGATTGATTGTAGCCAACCACCAGCCGGAAAGGCTAATGCCAGGCAGCACTCTGACGCCAGTTGCCACGGATAAGCGAAAACCCGCACTCACATGGAGTGCGGGTTCTAGCGATGTCAAGCTTAAGCTTCTACAGCCTCAGCTGGAACAATGTTCACCATGCGACGGTTGCGCTTGGTGGAGAACTGGACTGCGCCAGCCTTGAGAGCGAACAAAGAATCGTCGCCGCCACGGCCAACGTTCTCGCCTGGGTGGAACTTGGTTCCGCGCTGACGAATGAGGATCTCGCCGGCCTTGACCTGCTGACCACCGAAGCGCTTGACGCCGAGACGCTTTGCCTCGGAATCGCGACCGTTAGAGGTCGAGGATGCACCCTTCTTATGTGCCATTTGGTTTCCCTCCTTCAGGAAAGCTAAAAGCCTGCCGGCTTATTTGATGCCCGTTACCTTGAGAACGGTCAGTGGCTGACGGTGGCCCTGGCGCTTCTTGTAACCGGTCTTGTTCTTGTACTTCAGGATCTTGATCTTCGGGCCCTTGGTGTGCTCGACGATCTCGGTGTTGACGCTGATCTTGGAAAGCTTGGCAGCATCAGTAGTTACATCGGCGCCATCGACGAGCAGAACCGGGGTGAGAGCCACGGAAGAACCTGGCTCACCCTCGATCTTCTCGACCTTGACGAGGTCACCTTCGGCAACCTTGTACTGCTTGCCGCCGGTCTTGACGATCGCATACATAGGAGGGCTACCCCTTTATCTAGAACTCGGCTCGGACACACGGTCGCGCGCCCGAATGGACAAATGATTTTTTTGGCGTTTACAAGGGATCTTCGCAGCGATTGAAGCACGCGGAACTCACCTGTAAACAGCGACTGTCAAAGACTACCCGGTAACGCGGCGAAAATACAAACCGCGTGCTCGCTAGCCTCGGTTGCGACGTACCACGCGACGACGTCCGCGAGACTGCTGTGGCTGCTGTGGTTTTTCCGCAACCGGTGCAGCAGGCTCCGCGCTTGCCAGCTTCTTCACCACGCGGCGACGTCCGCGACGCGGCGATGTCTCAACAACCGCAGCTTCCGGCTCTTTCGATTCCGCCTTCGGCGCAGCAGCACGCACAGGCTTCTCGACGGCAACCGCTTCCGGCTCCGCAAAGTCAGACTTGCGTGGAGGTACATCAGACTTGGAGTTGCCCCGGGTGGCCCGGCGGCGACGCGGCGAGTTGTTGTACTGCTCCAGCGCCTCCTCATAAGACTGCGCTGGCTGATAGTCCTTGCCGGATGGCTCTTCAGGATCTTCCTCGTCTGCCGTCGCTACGGCAGCGGCTGCGATTTCCTCGATCTCAGAGACATTGCGGTTCTTGCGCCGACGACGCGAAGGACGAGTGTCCTGTTGCTTTTCCGGCTCCACTGCCACAACCGCCGCTGCGAGCTCCTCGATGGACTTTTCTTCTTCCTCGTCCTCGCGGTGTATCGCCTTGATCGCCGGATGCTCTGCGCGCTTTGTGGCGGCGCGCTTGCCGTAGACCGGGACATCTTCTTCCTGCTCAATTGGGTCAGTATGCAGGATGATGCCTCGACCTTGGCAGCACTCACACTCGGTGGAGAAAGTCTCCAACAGGCCGGTCCCCAGCTTCTTGCGCGTAACCTGCACTAGCCCCAAGGAAGTGACCTCAGATACCTGGTGACGGGTGCGATCCCGCCCAAGCGCCTCGGTGAGTCGACGCAGCACCAAGTCGCGGTTTTCCGGCAACACCATGTCGATGAAGTCGATGACGATCATGCCGCCCATGTCACGCAAGCGCATTTGACGGACGATCTCCTCGGCCGCCTCGAGATTGTTCTTGGTGACGGTTTCCTCGAGGTTGCCGCCGGCGCCGGTAAATTTGCCAGTGTTCACGTCGATGACGGTCATAGCTTCGGTACGGTCAATCACCAGCGTGCCACCGGAAGGCAGCCACACCTTACGCGCTAGCGCCTTGTGTAGCTGTTCATCGATCCGGTAAGACTCGAAGGCATCGACCCCGCCGTGCTGGGAGGAATCGAACTTCTCCAGACGCTCAACCAAGTCCGGCGCCACCGAATTTACGTAGGCATGCACGGTCCCCCATGGGCGGCTACCATCCACCACAAGCTTGTCAAAGTCCTCATTAAACAGATCACGGACCACCTTGACCAGCATGTCCGGCTCTTCATACATGGTCACAGGCTTCGCGCCGCGCCCCTGCTTTTCACGCTTAGTACGGTCTTGAATCTGCTCCCACAGATTGTGGAGACGCGAAACATCAGCAGCAATCTCCCGCTCGTGCACGCCTTCCGCAGCAGTGCGGATGATAGCGCCGCCATCCCCCGGAACAACTTCCTTCAGGATTTCCTTGAGACGCTTGCGTTCCGGCTCTGGCAGCTTTCGTGAAATCCCCGCGGAACGTCCTCCTGGGACATACACCAGGAAGCGACCAGCCAGGGAAATCTGCGTGGTAAGGCGTGCACCCTTATGCCCGATCGGGTCCTTGGTTACCTGCACCAAAACTTGATCACCGGACTTGAGGGCCTGTTCAATCTTGCGGGATCGTCCCCCAAGACCTGCGGAGCGCCAATCAACCTCGCCGGCGTAGAGCACGCCGTTGCGGCCCTTTCCGATATCGATGAACGCTGCCTCCATCGAGGGCAGCACGTTTTGCACGCGGCCAAGATAAATGTTGCCGACCATCGTGGACTGCGTTTCCGAGGTGACAAAATGCTCTACCAGCATCGAGTCTTCCAACACACCGACCTGAGTCACGCGGCCCAAACCATCTTCCCGCTCCCGCTCGCGCACGACCATGACACGTTCTACAGATTCGCGGCGCGCCAAGAACTCTGCTTCGGAAACGATATGACGCTTCTTGCGACCTTCCTCCCGACGCTCTGTACGGCGACGACGCTGTGCTTCGAGACGCGTGGAGCCCTTGATGCCCATCGGCTCCTCAGTGACCTCTTCTACTGCCTCTACCTGAGGCTCATCGGAGCCCTTGCCGCGCCCTTTGCCTCGACGTCCACGACGCTTAGGAGCAGAGGTCTCTTCGCTGTCCACAGCAGGAGCAGCCACTGGCTCTGGGGCTTGGAAAATAGGTGCGATGAAGACGTTTTCAGGGGCAGGCGTGATCTCTGGGACTACGTCTTCCAGCAGTTCAGCGTCCTTCTCCTGCTCTACGGCTGTCGCTAGGTCGATGGTGGCCAGCTCGCGCTCGACCTTTTCCTCGATTTGGTGAATCTCGTTAGCTACGTTCTTTTCCACCCGCTTACGGATGACGTCTTCGTCTTTGCCACTGAGGGCGTCGAGAAGCTGCTCGGCTTCCTGCTTGGAGATGGTGGACTGGGCGACCTTTTTCAGCCCTAGATTGGCGAGCTCCGCGATGAGTTCCTTAGATGCCATCCCGAGTGCTTTCGCAAGGATGTGTACGCGGTTCTTCTCCCCTAGTTGGGTTCTATCGAATTGTGCTGCGCCGTTTGCCACGGTCAACTCCTATGTTCATTTTTTGGCGCGTGTCCCGGGCGCTGGCACTTCTTGCCGCCGCCACACAGGTCGCGCTTCATGTCGTATAAAGCCTTATCTCGCCAGTCATCGTTCAGCGATCCTGCGGTAGCGAGCGAACAACAACGTGCGTGCCATCCATTGTGGCACAGATTCGCCACCAAGTGACGCAATCAAGCTAACCTCGGCGCTATGAAGAATCGTTTTCACAATGCGGAATTGGCGGTGGTGCCGGCCATAAGTCTCGCTGCGGTGCGCTCTGAACTGCTAACTACCCTGCCGCTCGATCTCCCCGGGTTGACTGCGGTACTGCTCATACTCTGCGGCGTGATTTTCCTCATTATCGCCCTCGTGAAGGAGCAACGGACCACCCAGCACCTTCGGTTTGACATATATCGTCTCGAGGAAATCAATCCGCCGGTGCCCTGGTTGCGTATTTTTGGCCCGCTCATTGCGCCGATCTCAGCTGAAATCGCACTGGCAACAGGGGGGGCCGTTGACCCGATCTTCGCTTCCAGTCTCCGGTTCCTGGTGACAGCTTTCGCACTCTTCTTGATGTTTAGCGCCACGATGTCGCCGGATATGCGCACTGGGCCGCGTCGAGCCCGGGAAATCGCGGGGACCAGCTTAGAGGGGGTCACTGCTTCTCGGATTGAATCGCTACGCCCCCATGCGGCGTTCGCCGCGTACCTGATCCAGATCAATGCTATTTATGGCAGTCGGGTACGCGTCGATTCGCTGGCTGCACAGTTGGAGCGTCCAGCTTCGGAGATACTTGAAACGGCAAAGCAGCTGCGCGAAGTGGGCCTAGCGAACGTCTCTACCCTCATGTCCCCTGATACACCGGAGAAGTGGTGGATTGAGTTGACCGAGGTGGGCGTGCGCACTTTCTATCACCTGAAACGCTAAAACCGCGGCTTCCTCAATGAGGAAGCCGCGGCAGTTAAGCGTTTAGAGGTTAGGGAACCAAATGCCAATCTCGCGCTCTGCGGACTCTGGAGAGTCGGAGCCATGGACAACGTTCTCACCGACAGTCAAAGCGAAGTCGCCGCGGATGGTGCCCGGGGTGGCCTTGGATACTGGGTCCGTGCCACCGGCAAGCTGGCGCCATGCCTCGATGGCACGTGGGCCCTCGACGATGCCGGCAACGAGTGGTGCAGAGGTGATGAAGGAAACGAGCTCACCGAAGAATGGCTTATCAGCATGCTCGGCGTAGTGCTTCTCTGCGGTTTCCTTGTCTGCAACGCGCAGATCCATAGCGACGAGCTTAAGACCCTTGCGCTCGATGCGGGAGATAATTTCGCCCACGTGGCCGTTTGCGACGCCGTCTGGCTTGATCAGGATGAGTGTACGTTCAGTCATGCCGGTAATCATACCTGTTCAACTATTGACACCGCAGTCTTTAGGTCGGCGTAGCGGTACCACAGGCGCACCTGCCGAATCGCAGCGTAGCCCTCACCACGGTTTTTCATGTCGCGGATGGTTTTCCTTTGCTCCGCGGTGAGCTCGATCGGGTGCTCTGCGAGCTTCTGCTGATTGGACCGCTTCACCAAACCACTGATCAAGCTGGAACCGGCAGCGATGATAAAGAGAATCGCCAGCCACATCCCTAGGTCCGCGGCGCGAACATAAATGGCGAGGAGAGCAAATACGGCCGCTGCGATGAAGTCAAGGTTGCGCGAAAGCATGACCCTATCCTACGTGTGCTGCGTGGTGAGCAACCCGCGGTTCATTCGCTCAAGGAGATTCTTGCGCAGCACCAAGATGTAGCCCCACACGGCAGCATAAATCAGCCCGAGGATGCCCATCGAGGGATGCACGAAGAATCCCACAATTGCCAATGCTTGCAGCGCCAGGTTCACCGGCAGGGCTACGGAACGCTTTTGCATGAATGCCCACAGAAACATGAGCGCGCCGACAACCGTCACGTAGAGCCAGTTGAATGTGGTCCAGTGTTCGCCGTTGTCCACCCGCAAGATCACCGTGAGTACGAGCCAGATCGATATTGCTTCCATGACCAGGGTGCCAGCCATGACACCGCGCAGGCCCTTCATTGGGTCTTTGACTGGCGCATGCCCGGGCCCTAGCGGACCATACTTTTCGCTCATGCTGGTTCCTTTCCAAACAGTGCGCGCGCCTCGCCCGCAGTTACTACGGATCCAGTGATGATCACTCCCGCGCCGGATACGCTACCACCTTCAGAGGTGTCTTCTGCCAGCTCGACGGCCACTTCCACGGCGTCGACAAGCGAATCAGCCACGTGCACGCGCTCCTCGCCGAAGACCTCGCGGGCCAGCTCGGCTAGTTCGTAGGCATCGAGCGCGCGTGGCGACGCGTTCTGGGTAACCACAACCTCATTGAGGTAAGGCTCCAAGGCCAGCAGCACACCGCGCACATCTTTATCCGCCAGCACCGAAACCACACCGATGATGCGGCTAAAGGAAAAGTCTCGATCCAGCGCAGCCCCAAGAGCCTTGGCACCATGTGGATTGTGTGCCGCGTCTACGAAGACAGTTGGAGTAGCCCGAACGCGCTCCAGGCGGCCCGGCGACTCCACGGTGGCGAAACCTTCGCGGACCGTATCAAGATCTAGCTGCCGTCCCGCGCCAGCACCGAAGAATGCTTCCACGGCTGCCAGAGCGACGGCGGCATTGCGCGCCTGGTGCGCACCGGACATCGGTAGGAAGATGTCCTCGTATTCGCCACCCAGCCCCCGCAGCGAAATCTGCTGGCCGCCAACCGCGATGCTCGAGCTGATCACGCCGAACTCTGCCCCAGCGCGAGCAACAGCGGCATCCACCGACACCGCTTTCTCAAGAATGACCTGCATCGCTTCTGGCTCTTGTTCCGCAACAACTACGACGTTGTCCGGAGGTGCCAGCAGATCGTCAGCGTCCCAGCGAGACTTGATGATGCCCGCCTTTTCCGCGGCGATGTCAGCGATAGTGTCGCCCAAAATACCGGTGTGGTCCAACCCAATCGGAGTAATTACGGAGACATCCGCGTTGATCACGTTCGTGGCGTCCCAACGGCCACCCAGCCCGACCTCAACCACAGCAACATCCACGGGTGCGTCTGCGAAAGCGGCGTATGCCATACCGATCAGCACCTCGAACTTCGACATTGGAACGGAGGCGCGTTGGTCTACCATTTCCACATAAGGCTTGATTTCCGACCAGATCCGCACATAGTCGCGCGGATGAATGGGACGGCCGTCGATAGCAATACGCTCGGTGACCAGCTGCAGGTGCGGGCTCGTGGTGCGTCCGGTGCGGCGGTGGAAGGCGCGCATCAGGGACTCGATCATGCGAACCGTCGAGGTCTTTCCGTTGGTGCCGGCAACATGAATTGCTGGGAAGGAACGCTCGGGGTTGCCAAGCAGATCCATGAGCATCTCGATGCGCTCCAGCGAAGGATCGATGGTGGTCTCGGACCAGCGCTGATTCAACTCGTCTTCCACCATCGCCAATGCGGCAAGGTCCTGCTGCGTGATGTCGGTAGCTTCCGGCTCATTGGCTGGACCGGCCTGATCGATGGGCAGCGTGAGGCCGGAATCGTTGAGCTCTACTTCCATTATCCGAGCTCTTTCAATCGTGCCGTGATGCGGTCGAACTCTTCCTGCGCCACGGTTTGACGAGCCTTGATCTTCTCCACCACTGCTTCCGGAGCCTTAGCAAGAAAAGCCTCATTCCCGAGCTTCTTCGCGGTGGTGTCCAGTTCCTTCTCCGCAGTCTTGAGGTCCTTCTCCAGTCGCTTCCGCTCGGCTGCAACATCCACGCTTCCTGAAGTATCCAGCTCTACCTCGATGGTTGCTTGGCTCAGACGCACCTCAATGCTTGCGCTTGGGTTAAATTCCGCAGGCTTTTCGACGCGAGCGAGGCTACGAATCATGTCCTCGGAGCCAGCCAAATCCGCCTTCTCAAAGTCAATGCGCGCAGGCACCCACTGGGAAGGCTTAACACCCTGGTCGGAACGGAAGCGGCGGATCTCAGTGATCAGCTTCTGGGCATCTTCGATGCGACGCTGTGCGACGTCATCGGTTGCCTCACCACCGTTGGTCATCTCGGCCGTCGGCCACTCCGCGATCACGAGAGATTCGCCATCGGTGAGCGCCTGCCACAGGGTCTCCGTGACAAATGGCATCGCTGGGTGCAGCATGCGCAGCACAGCGTCAAGTACGCGGCCGAGGACCAGCTTGGTGTTCTCTCCTTCCGGAGTCTCCCCTTCCCGCGGAATCTGAACCTTGGCGATCTCCAAGTACCAGTCACACACCTCGCCCCAGACGAAGGCGTAGAGCTCTTCGTTTGCCTTGGCGAACTGGTAGCGGTCCAGGTAATCGTCGATATCCGCGCGGACCTGCTCGAGGCGGTCGAGGATCCACTTGTCGGCGTCGCTCAGCTCTGTGCGGTTGGGCAGCCCACCGACGACGGCACCGTTCATCAACGCGAACTTGGTGGCATTGAAGAGCTTGGTGGCAAAGTTGCGGGAGCTCTGCGCCGCGTCCTCGCCGACCGGTAGGTCAACGCCTGGGTTCGCGCCACGAGCCAGAGTGAAGCGCAGGGCATCCGCACCGTACTTGTCCACCCAATCCATCGGATCGATACCGTTGCCCAGGGACTTGGACATCTTGCGGCCCTGTTCGTCGCGGACGAGGCCGTGGAGGAAGATGTCAGTGAATGGGATCTTTGGCAGGTCACTGTTCTTCCCTGCGAAAGTACCGAACATCATCATGCGAGCAACCCAGAAGAACAAAATGTCGTAGGCAGTGACCAGCACGGAGGTCGGGTAGAACTTTTCCAGCTCTGGGGAGCCTTCTGGCCAACCCATCGTGGAGAATGGCCACAGGGCGGAGGAGAACCACGTGTCCAGCACGTCTTCATCCTGGACATAGCCTTCCGGCGCGGTCTCGCCTGGGCCTACGCAGACGACTTCACCGTCTGGGCCGTACCAGATTGGGATGCGGTGGCCCCACCACAGCTGGCGCGAGATGGTCCAGTCGTGCATGTCATCGACCCAGTCGAAGTAGCGTGGCTCAAGGTTGGTTGGGTGAATTTTGGTATCGCCATTTCGTACTGCGTCGCCAGACATCTTCGCAAGCTCTTCGACCTTGACGAACCACTGCAAGGACAGGCGTGGCTCGATAGGCTCGCCGGAACGCTCAGAGTGTCCCACGGAGTGCAGGTACGGGCGGACTTCCTTGACGATTCTGTTTTGCGCCGCCAAGGCTTCACGGATCTTCACGCGGGCCTCGAAACGATCGAGCCCATCGAACTGGGTGCCGGTGTCGGCGATATGACCAGTGGCATCCATGATGGTCGGCATCGGCAGGTTATGACGCTGGCCAAGTGCGTAGTCATTAGGGTCATGCGCTGGGGTGATCTTGACGGCACCGGTACCAAACTCAGGGTCGACGTAAGTGTCCGCAACGACAACCATCTCACGGTCCGCGATGAATGGGTGCGGAAGGGTCTTGCCGACCAGGTCCGCGTAGCGTTCATCATCTGGGTGGACAGCAACCGCGACATCGCCCAACATCGTTTCCACACGAGTGGTAGCCACGATCACATGATCGCCCTCTGGGTCACCGTAGAGGATGGAGACGAGTTCGCCCTCAACATCCTTGTACACAACTTCAATGTCAGAGACAGCGGTTTCCAGCACTGGAGACCAGTTGACCAGGCGATTCGCGCGGTAAATCATGCCCTGGTCATACAGCTGCTTGAAGATCGTCTGCACAGCGTTGGAAAGACCCTCATCCAAGGTGAAACGCTCGCGGGACCAGTCCACACCGGAGCCAATGGCGCGCATCTGCTCGGTGATCTTGCCGCCGTACTCGCGCTTCCACTCCCAGACCTTGCCGATGAACTCTTCACGCTGATAATCCCAGCGCTTCTTGCCCTCGGTTTCACGCAGCATCGCTTCAACCTTGGTCTGAGTAGCGATGCCAGCATGGTCCATTCCTGGCAGCCAGAGCACTTCAAAGCCCTGCATGCGTTTACGACGGCAGATGGCGTCGATAAGCGTGTTGTTCAGCGCATGGCCCATGTGCAGCTGGCCGGTCACGTTTGGCGGCGGAAGCATGACAGAGAAAGGCTGCTTATCGCTGCTCGGGTCAGCAGTGAAGTAACCCTTTTCTACCCAGCCGTTGTAAAGGTCTGCTTCAACGGCTTTTGGGTCCCAGTTCTTTGGAAGTTTGTCCGCACGATTAGTCATGGGGACTATCTTAACGCGGTCGGTGTTTAGGTTTTGCAGTGGTGTTGGCAGCAGTCCCTTACACCGAAAGAAGTGCGAATAGTTCTGAGTTTGGACATCAATTTTATCCCTCTTCCTCCGCAGCATTATCGACGTCGAAGATAAAAAGTGGCACATTAACGCTCTTGCTCAGCTGAGACTCCGCTTTAATGGAGTTATGAATCGCATGTCTGACTACGAACACAAGGCCTGGAAGCAACTACTCGAGGAAGTGAACGCTACCGAATCAAGCCCGCGGCGAAAATTAATCAAGGTTCCAGACAGGGCTAAAACCAAAGCACGCGAGGTTGGAAACTTAGTTGGCACCAAATCTCAGGAAACAATCCAAAAGATACCTGGTGCCGAGCGTGGTATCGAAATCACAACTGAAGCGGTTGCTTCGGCAATGCAAAAGGCGATGGACGGACTGCATTCAGTAACAGTCGATTTTGGCATGAATTCGATCGATACCAACAAGGTGATCAAGCGCTTGAACAAAAATGGCGCGAGTATCGAGACCTTCGAAGAGATTTGTAGCGTTGATCTGCGTGTATGCGATCGCTCTACCGCCAACTCAAAGCAGCTATATTCGTTGGCAGGGCTTGCCGAAGGCGCCGCCTCTTCATTGATTGTTTCCGGGCTTACAGTCAGCTCGACGGTCTCTGGCGGAACGACTGCCGCCGCAGCGGCAGGGGCCGTAGCTGCGGACACTATGACAGTTTTGGCAGGAATGGGTCGAATTGTGGCAAGCGTTGGTGCCCACTATGGCTACGACGTTAAAGAACCTACGGAAGCTGCTTTTGCCGCAGGGGTCCTTTCCTACTCAACAGCTTCCGGAAGTGCTGAGAAAGCCGCATCATTGGCTGCGCTGTCCCGCCTGACCCAGCAAATGATGCGCCGATCCACCTGGGAGCAGCTCTCTAACAACCTGATGGTTAATGTCCTCAAACAGGTGTACAAGATGCTGGGAATGAATCTAACCAAACGCAAGCTCGGTCAAGCAGTGCCTGTACTCGGAGTACTTATCAACGGTGGAATGAATGCGAAGATGGCACAAGATACCTTTGACCGTGCGCACATTGCGTATAGGCTCCGGTTCCTCACCGAAAAGTACAATCTTGATCCAGAAGAGTGGGCTTCAAATCCTGTCGCATCCCCAGCCGACATCCCACTCATCGATGAAATAATCGAAGCTGAAATAGTGAAAGAGGATTAGTCCCGAGCTTTAAACGCTCTCATGAAACTCCTGCACACAGCACGAAGCCCGCACCTAAAAATGGTGCGGGCTTCGTAGTTGCGAGAAACTAGCTGAGCAGATCCTTCACGGCTTCGCGCTCTTCTTGCAGCTCGGCAACGTTGGCGTCGATACGCTCGCGCTGGAAGTCGGACAGCTCTAGGCCTTCAACAATCTTCCACTCGCCACCTTCGGAGATCGTTGGCATGCCAACAACGATGCCTTCTGGGATGCCGTATGCACCGGTGGATGGGATGGCTGCGGAGACCCACTGGTCGGTGCCGTTGATCCAGTCGTGCATGTGGTCGATAGCTGCGGAAGCAGCGGAGGCTGCGGAGGAGCTACCACGCACCTCAATAATTTCAGAGCCACGCTTGGCCACGCGCGGAATGAACTCATCCCGGTACCAGGTGTGATCCACTAGGTCGACTACTGGCTTGCCCTCGCAAGTGGCGTAGCAGATGTCTGGGAACTGGGTTGCGGAGTGGTTACCCCAGACGACCATCTTTTCAAAGTCAGTAGCGGTCTTCCCCAGCTTGGTGGCCAGCTGGGACACGGCGCGGCTGTGGTCGAGGCGCATCAGCGCAGAGAAGCGGGACGCTGGGACGTCCTTCGCGGCGTTCTGTGCGATCAGCGCGTTGGTGTTTGCTGGGTTGCCCACGACGACGACGCGGATGTCTTCGGCTGCGTGATCGTTGATGGCCTTACCTTGTGGTCCGAAGATCTTGCCGTTGGCAGACAGCAGGTCGGAGCGCTCTTCGCCCTTGCCGCGTGGTTTTGCACCAACAAGGAATGCTGCGGAAGCACCGTCGAAAGCTTCTGCTGCAGAGGAGGTGATGCGGATGTTCTTCAGCAATGGGAACGCAGAATCGAGCAGTTCCATTGCCACGCCTTCGGTGGCGCGCAGAGCTGGCTCGATTTCGAGGAGGTTGAGTTCAACTGGGACATCTTTGCCGTAAACGTCACCGTTGGCGATGCGCCACAGCAGGGAGTAAGCAATGTTGCCGGCTGCGCCGGTGACAGTGATCTTCTTTGGAGAGGTCATCAAGATTTCCTTTCGATGTGCGGTGGCGACCGCTTGAACATACGCCCTCCAGCGTAGCGAGATTTCAACCCACGCACTGTGCGAGATATGACACCCATCGCCGAACCACCATGAATGGGTGCGAAAGAAACGACACCTTGAAAAGGAATTACTACCCCAATATTAGGCTGGCAGAGTTCCTGCATTCTGCGGTTTTCCTAGGCCACTGCTGGAAGATACACCCAATCAGACTTTTTACGGCACGATGAGCTTTAAATACTTATTTCTGTATCTTTTGGAAAAGGTCTGCCACTGATGAGTCCTCACACTGTTACTGATGCTGCCTCGCCGTCTACGGAGCGGGTAGTAGCTGTCGCACTGCGCCAATTCGCGCAGGAAGGATTCGAGGATTCGAAGATCGAAACCATTTCTCACGAATCCGGCATGTCTAAGCGCATGATTCACTACCACTTCGGCGACAAGAAGGGCCTGTACATTGAGGCGTTGAAGCTCGCAATCGCGCAGCTCCGCCCCGAGCCGCAGGACATGGAGTTAGATTCCACCGTGCCTGTCGACGGCGTCCGCAAGGTCGTCGAGGTGATCTATGATCGCATCACCAGCCACCCAGATGCCGTGCGGCTCATGGTGTTGGAGAACCTCTTTGATTGGGGCAAGATGGCGCATTCGGCGCCCCTGGCTGACCAGTCAGTGGTGCTGCTGCAAATGGATAAGCTGCTGATGATGGGCCAGGATGCGGGAGCTTTCCGCCCAGGAATTTCTGCCGTCGATGTGTATTCGATCATTACGTCGCTGTGTTTCCAGCGAACCGTGTACGGCGCAACACTGAGCAACTTGTACGCCATCGATCTGACGGATCAGGCCAACTCAGAGGGCAACCTGCACTTGGTGGTTGACACTGTCCTAGCCTTTTTGACCTCGAACCTTTCTGCGCGCGATCCGATGAGCTACCTGAAGCAGCGCTCGGACAGCAACGAAACTGGGGCCAGCAGCGCCATTTATGATGACGTGTCGGCCCCAGGAGAGTTTCTTTAGGCGGTTTGTTCCGCTGCCTTTTCCCGCAGCTCCGGCTCGGCTTCACCGCGCGCAACAGCATCTGTGATGACCACTTCAGCTAGATCATCCCGGTCTGGAATGTCGTACATGATCGGAACCAAGATCTCTTCCATGATCGAACGCAGGCCACGTGCGCCGGTTTTGCGCTCAAGAGCCTGGTCCGCGATAGCTTCCAATGCTTCCGGTGTGAAGGCCAGGGAGACGTCATCCATCTCAAAAAGCCGTTGATACTGGCGGACCAGCGAATTCTTTGGTTCGGTGAGCACCTGAACGAGGGAATCACGGTCCAGGTTGGTCACAGTCGCAACCACTGGGAGACGACCAATGAACTCGGGGATCAAACCGAATTTGACCAGGTCTTCTGGGCGGACCTCCGCAAAGATATCTACTTCGTCTTTCTCTGCCGCGGTGGTGATTTCGGAGCCGAAACCGAGCCCCTTCTTGCCTCGGCGCGCCTCAATGACCTGCTCGAGCCCGGCGAAAGCGCCTGCAACGATGAACAAGATATTCGAGGTATCCAGCTGGATAAACTCCTGGTTCGGGTGCTTCCGTCCGCCCTGCGGCGGAACCGCCGCCACGGTGCCTTCCAAAATCTTCAGCAATGCTTGCTGCACGCCTTCACCGGACACATCGCGGGTGATCGAGGGGTTCTCCGACTTGCGGGAAATCTTGTCTACCTCGTCGATGTAGATGATGCCCCGTTGTGCGCGGGCAACATCGTAATCAGCTGCCTGCAGCAGCTTCAGCAGAATATTCTCCACGTCCTCTCCGACATAGCCGGCCTCGGTGAGCGAGGTGGCATCGGCGATGGCAAACGGGACGTCGAGAAGCTTGGCCAGTGTCTGCGCCAGGTAGGTCTTGCCGGAGCCGGTCGGGCCGAGCATGAGGATGTTGGACTTGGCGAGCTCAACCTCGTCGTCCTTCTTGCCCAGCGCCTTGGTTTCCTCGGCGCGGATGCGCTTGTAATGGTTGTACACAGCCACGGCGAGGACGCGTTTCGCACGGTCCTGGCCGATCACATACTTATCAAGGAACGCGGAGATCTCTTTCGGGCGAGGCAGCTTTTGCTCATCTTGCTTCTCGGCGGCGGCAGCGCCCAGCTCTTCTTCGATGATCTCGTTGCATAGCTCGATGCACTCATCACAGATGTAGACACCACCGCCAGCGATGAGCTTCTTCACCTGCTTCTGGCTCTTCCCACAGAAGGAGCATTTGAGCAGGTCAGCGCTTTCTTGCATGCGTGCCATGGAAGTGTTGATCTCGCAATCTTATCGGCGAAATGGTCTATGAGTTGCCCTACCCTACCGCACCGTGCGGTCAAGTTGAAGCTGCACCGCCGTAAGCTGCCCGCTTATCGACGCCCGGAGTGCCCAACTCCACACTCAACGCTACGCTGGTGCATATATTCTCGACCAATTCACGGAGGTTCCCATGGCCCTTGCTCAGTTGCATGTTCGCGAATTCGGCACCGGCGGCACCCCGCTAGTCCTGCTCGGCTCCCTTGGATCCTCGATCAAGATGTGGCTGCACCAGCTGGACTACTTTTCCGCTTCACGTCGTGTGATCGCCGTCGATCTGCGTGGCCATGGCAAGTCTGATGTCGTGCCGGGCAGCACCACTATCGACGAACTGGCCGCTGATGTTCTCGCCGCCGTCGATGCTCCCGAATTCGACTTGGTGGGTCTTTCTTTGGGCGGAGGAATCGCGCAGCACATCGCGCTCGCACACGCCGACCATGTCCGTCGTTTGGTACTCGTCTCCACTGCCCCTAAGTTTGGCGACTCTGCGGGATGGCAGCAAAAAGCCGCCGATGTCCGCGCGGGTAAACTCGACGAGCTTTCGCAGAGCACTATCGAGCGTTGGTTCTCCCCGACGTGGCTGCAGTCCCACCCCGCCTCCCGCGAGTATTGGCGACAGATGGTGGCCGATACCCCTGCCGAGGGCTACGCGGCGGCCTGCACTGCCTTGGCAGCCTTTGATACGCGAGAGCAGCTTGCGTCTTTGAGCAAGCCGACCCTCGTGGTTGCCGGAACCCAAGACACCTCCACCCCACCCGAAGTGGTGCAGCAACTAGCTGCCGGCATTCCCGATGCGCGCTACGAGGAGTTCAACCCCGCAGCGCATCTGCTCAACGTCGAGCGGGCTGCGGAGTTCAACGCCTTGCTGGAAGATTTCCTGAGCTAAGAGCCGCGGTTGCGGCTTGTCGAAAGTCCGAATCGATCTCGGCTTCACCGCTGCGGCATCCGCAGGGCAACGGCCATGATTTCACGATCATGATTATGAGAGTAAAGGGCCTTTCAAAGGCCCCGTAGCATAAGTTCTACTCTCAAGATCATGATCGTGAAATCATGATCCCTGAGCCGCTAGCCGTTCAGCTTGCGGTAATCAAAGACCTGGTCGATGATGCCGTATTCCTTGGCCTCCGCGGCGGTGAGGATCTTATCGCGGTCGGTGTCGATGCGGATTTGCTCCGCGGACTTCCCGGTGTGATGCGCCAGCGTAGTTTCCATGAGGGAGCGCATGCGCTCGATTTCCTTTGCCTGGATCTCCAGGTCAGAAACCTGGCCTTGGACACCACCGGTGGCCGGCTGGTGGATCAGGACGCGGGCGTTCGGCAGCGCTGCGCGCTTGCCTGGTGCACCTGCTGCTAGCAGTACGGCCGCAGCGGAAGCGGCCTGGCCGAGACAGACGGTCTGCACGTCTGGGCGGACGTACTGCATGGTGTCATAAATCGCCATCAACGAGGTGAAGGAACCACCTGGAGAGTTGATGTACATGGTGATGTCTCGGTCTGGGTCTAACCCTTCGAGCACGAGGAGCTGCGCCATGATGTCGTTGGCGGCAGCATCGTCGACCTGGGTTCCCAGGAAGATGATGCGCTCTTCAAAGAGCTTGTTGTACGGGTTGGATTCCTTAGCGCCGTATGCGGAGTGCTCGACGAAGGAGGGAAGGACATAACGGGAAGTTGGCATCTGCATGAGAAAGGTCCCTCCTAGTTGGTGATTTCGCCGTGCTTGGCGTGCTCGATGACGTGGTCGACGAAGCCGTATTCCTTCGCCTGGGCTGCGGTGAACCAGCGGTCGCGGTCGGAATCCTTGGTGATCTGCTCAAAGGTTTGGCCGGTGTGCTCCGCAATGAGCTCGGCCATTTCGCGCTTGGTGTGCGCGAACTGCTCGGCCTGAATAGCGATGTCGGAAGCGGTGCCGCCGACACCAGCAGAAGGCTGGTGCATCATGATCCGCGCGTGTGGCAGGGCATAGCGCTTACCCTTGGTGCCTGCGGAAAGCAGGAACTGCCCCATGGAGGCGGCTAGGCCCATGCCGTAGGTGGCGATGTCGCATGGTGAGTACTTCATCGTGTCATAAATCGCCATGCCCGCGGTCACAGAGCCACCTGGGGAGTTGATGTACAGCGCGATGTCACGATTTGGGTCCTCTGCGGACAGCAACAGGATCTGAGCGCAGAGCTTGTTGGCAATGTCATCATCAACCTGGCTGCCCAGGAAGATGATGCGTTCGCGCAGGAGGCGCTCGTAGACGGAGTCGCTGAGGTTCATTCCGTTCGGTGAGGTCATGAATTCCCTACTTTCTTCTTTTCGTTAGCAACCAATGTAACGCAGGATACCGATGCAAAATGCCCATGTTCGCTATCAGCGTTGCGCTTATCGACGCCAAAAGCAAAGGCCCAGCGAAAACGCTGGGCCCGGTAGCTAGGCGAAATTACTCTGCGTCAGCCTCAGCTGCAGGCTCTTCCTCAGCACCGAAGTACTCAGAGGCGTCGACGACGTTGCCGTCAGCGTCCTTGACAGAGGTCTTGCAGATTGCGGCGGCAAGTGCCTTGCCACGGCGAACGTCCGCAAAGAGGTTAGCAATCTGACCAGTCTGGGTCAGCTGCTGCACGAACTGGTTAGGGTCCATGCCATAAGACTGTGCGGTGAACAGGATGTGGTCAGACAGCTCCTGCTGGGAAACCTGTGGCTCCTCCTGCTCCGCGAGGACATCGAGGAACAGCTGAGTGCGCACGGCTTCTTCAGCATTGTTGCGGGAGTCCTTGTCGAACTCTTCGCGGGAGGTGCCCTGTGCTTCGAGGAGGGAGTTGAATACCTTCTCGTCGCCACCGAACTGGCTCAGCAGCTGCTGCAGCTGTCCCTGAACCTGCTCTTCTACAACGGACTCCGGCAAGGAGAACTCAGACTGAGCCAGTGCTTCCTTCAGAACTGCGTCGCGGATTGCAGAAGCCTGCTGCCCCTTCGCGTTCTCCTCAGCCTGCTTGCCGAGGGATTCACGCAACTCTTCGATGGTGTCGAACTCAGAAGCCATCTGAGCGAACTCATCATCAGCTTCCGGGAGCTCACGCATCTTGGTTGCGGTGACCTCAACCTTGACCACAGCTTCCTTGCCGGCGTACTCGCCCTGCTCCAAGGTGGTGGTGAATTCTGCTTCTTCACCGTTCTTCATGCCCACGAGGGTCTTGTCCAAGCCGTCGATAAGCTCGTTGCTGCCGATCTCATGGTTGAGCCCCTCAGTGGTGGCTTCTTCGACTGGTTCGCCGTCAACCGTTGCGGAGAGGTTGATGGTGACGAACTCACCCTTCTTGAGCTTGTGGTTGTGATCCTTGAGGGTGCCGAAGCGCTCGCGGAGGTGATCCAGCTCGTGGTCGATAGCGTCCTCGCCAGCGGCGGCGGATGGGACCTCGACGGAGATCTTGGAGAAGTCAGGGACGGTGATCTCTGGACGAACGTCAACGTCTGCGGTGAACTCGACAAGTTCGCCGTCTTCCAGCTTGGTGACGTCAATGACCGGCTGGCCAATGACCTTGAGGTCATGCTCCTCAACGGCAGCAGAGTAGCGAGATGGCAGCATGTCATTGATGACCTGCTCGAGAACTGGGCCACGGCCAATGCGGGCCTCAAGAAGCTGACGCGGTGCTTTGCCCTTACGGAAACCAGGGATGGAAACCTGCTGAGACAGCGTCTGGTAGGCCTGGTCGAACTCGGGCTTCAGTTCCTCGAAAGGAATTTCCACGGTGACCTTGACGCGGGTGTCACTTAGCTGCTCTACAGAACTCTTCACGAGTAAAACTCCTGGGTTGGTTGTTGGGGTAAATAAGTTAAGTCAACACTTTACCTGTGCCGATCTTGCGCGGATTCAACGAGGGGCACTTAAGAAGCCATGTTAAATCAAAAAATGAGGTACCACCGAAGTGATACCTCATTTATATTTCCTAATTGTCGGGGCGACAGGATTTGAACCTGCGACCCTCTGCTCCCAAAGCAGATGCGCTACCAAGCTGCGCCACGCCCCGTTAGGTAAGTCCCGCTGTGTGCGGTACGAGTGAGTACTTTACACAGACTTTGCTGCAGATAGCAAAACCGCAGGTAGCAAGGATGTCCACCGCTTGAAAGATATGGACTTTAGCGAAACAAAAAGCTCCCTACCCGGCTGGGTAAGGAGCAGTTAGATCTTGGAGGGAGTGACGGGAATCGAACCCGCGTCACCAGCTTGGAAGGCTGGGGTAATAGCCACTATACGACACTCCCATAAGTGGTACGACGCACAACTATAGCGCACTGAGGGGAGCGAACCAAAATTGCCATACCGTTATGGAACTGTAGCGAAAATTGAATTCTATATACGAAAAAGCTTATTAAAATGGCAAGGCATGCTACCTAAAATTATTGATGCCGAATCAGGCCAAGAACTCTGGACAGCCGCCGAATGCGCAGCACATTCGAATACCGCGCGTGGCACCTTTACTAGTTACGCGGGCCGGGGGCGCGCTCCCCGCCCGGTAGCCAAGCTTCATGGCCTCACCCTGTGGAGCTCGGAAGAGGTGCGTGATTGGGCGACACGTAGGCAGAAAACTGCCAGCAAGCCCAAAACCTAGCACTTAGGAACTTTTTAACAATTTTGCCCGTTGTTTTCTTTAACATCTGTTATTTGACCGGTAGGAGCTAAAAGCAATGGGCCTGATTATCATCCTCGTGGTTGTAGGTGGCGCGGTTTTCGCCATCTCGAAGATGACCTCGCGAAACGGCGCACAGCAGGAAGCCGCCAAGCTTAACGACGCCATTGCAGACGCACGCCGATGGATCGACAGACTCGGCTCGCAGGTCCTTTCCTTGACCGGCTCCGATACTGCGTCTAACCAGGCGATGGCGGATGCTTCCGAGCGCTTCAACGCTGCCAGCTCCCAAATCAGCACCGCGCAGACGGTCCGCCAGGCCGAGCTCGCCCGCGAATCAGCCTTGGAAGGCTTGCACTACGTCAATGCTGCCCGGGAAATCATGGGCATGCCGGCAGGCCCTGAATTGCCGCCATTGGAAGGCCAGCGTTCCGCCGGGAAGGTCACCGAGGACCGCACAATCGAGTTCGAGGGCCGACAAGTCACTGCTTCTCCGCACGCCAGTCCCGACGCAAACCACTACTACCCCGGCGGCATGGTGGCAGGACGTCCGGTTCCAGCTGGCTGGTACTCCGAACCGTGGTGGGCTTCTGCCCTGCGTTCCGGAATGTGGACTGCATCTTCGATGATGATGTTTTCGATGATGTTCAACGGCATGTCAGGGGTGGGATATGGAGCAGACTCCTTTGCCAACGGTTACGGCGACGGCTATCAGGATGGCCTCGATGCAGGTGGCGATGCCGGAGTGGACGACCTTTCCGGCGGTGACGACGGAGGCGGGCTATTCGACGGCGACTTCGGCGATTTTGATTTCGGCGGCTTCGACTTCTAGTTGACATAAGAAAGCCTCGCAACCGCACTGGTTGCGAGGCTTTAGCTTTGCGCCTATTCCGTTGGCAGTGCCGGGGCAATCCCGGTTTTTTCATAGTCGGCCAGGATATCGATGCGACGCTGGTGCCGCTCTGCTTGGCTCCACTCCTGATCTAGGAAGGCGTCGACAATGGCGAGGGTTTCCTCCTCGGAATGCATGCGTCCGCCGATGCCGATCAGCTGCGCATTGTTGTGCTCGCGTGCTAACCGGGCAGTTTCAGGTGACCATGCGAGTGCACATCGGGCACCCTTAACTTTGTTCGCGGCGATCTGCTCACCATTACCGGAGCCGCCAAGAACGATTCCCAATGAGCCTGGATCGTTGACGGTCCGAGAGGCTGCTTCGATACAGAATGCTGGGTAATCATCGTCGGCATCGTAGGTATGGGCGCCACAGTCAATGACCTCATGGCCAAGGCCATTGAGGTGCTCGGCAATAACGTTCTTCATTTCGAACCCTGCGTGGTCCGCTCCTAGGTATACGCGCATAGCATCCATTGTAGTTGTTCGTCACAAAGTTGGACTAATCGTGGTGGTGAACACTACCGTCGTTGATAACACCCTGCTTATAGGAGATTTTGACGTGGCTCACGCACCCGTAGTCCGTACTGTTCGGCACGACATCAACACCAAACCATTCATCGTGATTTGGGAGGTCACCCGCGCCTGCGCCCTCGTCTGCAAGCACTGCCGCGCAGACGCCCAGCACGAACCGAATCCACTGCAGCTCAGCACCGAGGAAGGCAAGCGCCTGCTGGAAAACCTGGCGAGCTACGAAAAGCCACGTCCGCTCGTCGTACTGACCGGTGGCGACCCTTTCGAGCGCGGGGATCTTGAAGAGCTGACGCGCTATGGCACCGAGTTAGGGCTCAACATCTCCCTCTCCCCTTCTGTCACCCCCAAGCTCACTCCAGAGCGGGTACAGGCCCTCCGAGAGGCGGGCGGCAAAGCGATGTCGATGTCTCTCGACGGCGCAACCCCCGAGACTCATGACGCATTCCGCGGCTTTTCGGGCACCTTCGATCAAACCGTCGCGATGGCTCCAGTGATCAACGAAGCAGGCTTCCGGCTCCAGATCAATTCCACGCTGACCAAGAAGAACATCCACGAGGCCCCTGCCCTGTTGAAGAAGGTCATGGAGATGGGTGCCAAGATGTGGTACGTCTTCTTCCTTGTCCCAACAGGTCGCGGCGCCGCACTCAACGCTCTAGATCCCGTTGAACGGGAGGATGTGCTGCACTGGCTGGCAGATGTGTCTAATCGCATTGCGATCAAAACCACCGAGGCGCCACAGTATCGACGAGTGGTGATCCAAAACCAAAATGGCGTGCATTACGAGGGTGGCGAACTTTATCAGGAGCTCACCGCCAAGACTGCTGAGCTCCTCGGCGCTGTCGCAGCAAAACCACGCCCACCGCGTGCACCCATGGCTGTGAATTCCGGCTCAGGCTTTGCTTTTATTGACCATATCGGCGATGTGTATCCAAACGGATTCCTACCACTGCATTGTGGCAGCGTGAAAAACCAGAACTTCCACGACATCTACACCGACTCGCCAGTGTTTAAGATGCTGCGTGACCCTGATCATTGGCACGGTAAGTGCTCGGTATGCGAGTTTCACGATGTTTGTGGCGGTTCTCGTTCCACCGCCTATGCCCTCACCGGCGATATCAGCGCATCCGACCCTACCTGCGTGTATGTGCCACCAGCATGGACCGGAACCGAAACCGATGAGATAACCCAAACGGTTGAGATACCGCTTACAGTAGCGCGATCCGCAGAGGCGTCCGCCGCACACCACTAGCCACGTGAGTTATCATTAGCTCCTTTTTAAGTTGTTGAAGGAGCTATCTCTCGTGCGTCGCCTCGTCGCTTTCCTCACCGCAATTTTTGCCAGCTGTGGGTTAGCTATTCCGGCAGCACCTGGCGACCTAGCAGCAGCGCCAGGGGCGTCGACAAGCATGCAGGTTTTGGACTCCTTAGCTGTCAAAGGACGCGCACCCAAAACTGGATATAGTCGGAAAGAGTTCCCACATTGGAACGATGACGTCAATGTGGAGTTTGGGCACAATGGGTGCGACACCCGCAACGATATTTTGAAACGGGACCTAAGCGACACAACCCTCAAGCAGGGCACGCACGACTGTGTTGTACTAACCGGCCTCCTGCGTGACCCGTACACTGCGCGCGAAATCAACTTTGTGCGGGGCGACGGCACCTCCGCCGACGTGCAAATTGACCATGTGGTGGCTCTTTCCAACGCCTGGCAAACCGGCGCGCAACAGCTCACTAGCGAGGAACGCCAGGTCTTTGCTAATGATCCACTCAACCTGTTGGCTGTCGCCGGGCCAGCGAATAAACAGAAAAGCGACGGCGATGCCGCGACCTGGCTCCCGGCTAACAAGGAATTTCGCTGCGAGTACGCGGCTCGGCAGGTAGCAGTAAAGGCCAAGTATCGGCTTTGGGTAACCCCGCCTGAGAAGGCAGCCCTCCATCGGATTTTGGCGGAGTGCCCTTCAAAACCTAGCTAAACTTTGGTCGCTCGGTACGAGTGCGTTTGAGCTCGAAAAAGTGTGGGTACCCGGCAAGTGCCACGGCACCATCGAAAATCTGGCCGGCATCCTCCCCGCGTGGAATTCGCGTCAGCACGGGACCGAAGAATGCGGTCTCCCCCAGTTTGACCACTGGGGTCCCGACCTCGTCCCCCACGGCAGACATCGCGCCCGCGTGGTATTCCTGCAGCTGCGTATCCCATTCGGTAGTGTTCGCAATTTCGGCTAACGAGGCGGGCAGGCCGACCTGCTCCAATGCCGGGGCGAGGAGGTCGTCGTAACCGCCGAAGCCGGTACGCCCACCGTTGCCTTCATCATGGATCTTGGTTCCGAGGACGGTGTACAACTCGTCAACAGCCTCGGGATGCTCGGTGGCCACTGCCGCAAATACGCGAGCAGGACCCCAGTTTGCTTCCATCATTTTCATGTACTCCGGATCGAGGTCCCGGCCGTCGTTAAGCACGGACAAGGACATCGGCACCCATGTCACCTTGATGTCGCGCACCTGCTCTACTTCCTTGATCCAGCGGGAGGTAATCCAGCAGAACGGGCAGGACACATCAAACCAAAAAGTCACCTGTGAAGTCATGAAAACCAGCTCCTAACACCCGAGTACATTGGAGTCCGATTGTAGAGAAAGGACACCATGACTTCTATCAATTTGACCAGGGCCGAAGCGCAACAGCGCAGTGAGCTGCTGAAAGTGGAGCACTACGGAATCCAGCTGGATCTCACTAGCAGTGCGGACACCTTCGAATCCGTCACCACTGTCGAGTTCACGGCGCATCAAGCGGGTGACACCTTCATCGATATTCGCGCCGACCGGCTCAGCGCAACGTTGAACGGCGCGCCTTATGAAGCGCACTACTCTCCGGAAGACGGCCTGGCGCTGCGAAACCTGCAGCCGGGAACTTACACCCTCGTGGTGGACGCAACCATCCCCTATTCTCACACTGGCCAGGGGTTACACCGCTTCGTCGACCCCGCTGACGGCAAACCATATCTCTACACTCAGTTCGAAACTGCGGACGCTAAGCGCATGTTTGCCTGCTTCGACCAACCGGATCTGAAGGCCACCTACAGCATTGAAGCGTTGACCCCGAAAGACTGGAAGCTGATCACTAACGCTGCCACAACTGTGGAAGCCCATGGCGAAGCGCTCCGCCACAAGGCAGAGGTAGATTACCCCATCTCTACCTACCTCATCGCCGTATGCGCCGGCCCGTACCACGAGGTGACAGACACTTGGCGGGGCCAGCTCACGCATCATCCCGAAACCCCAGCCGATCAGCCTCTGGAGTTGGAAATCCCCTTGGGGATTTACTGCCGCGCCTCCATCGCTTCATCCTTAGATGCGGACAGACTCTTCACCGAGACCAAGCAGGGCTTTGACTGGTACCACCGCAACTTCGGTTACTCCTACCCTTTTGTGAAGTATGACCAGCTCTTCGTCCCCGAGTTCAATATGGGGGCGATGGAAAACGCTGGCTGCGTGACCTTCCGCGATGAATACGTCTTCACCTCCAAGGTCACCCGCTACCGTTACGAACGCCGCGCAGAAACCATTCTGCACGAGATGGCGCACATGTGGTTCGGCGACCTCGTCACCATGCAGTGGTGGGATGATCTGTGGCTTAACGAGTCCTTCGCCACCTGGTCCGCCTGCATTTCTCAGGCCGAAGAAACCGAATATGACACCGCATGGGTCACCTTCGCCAACGTGGAAAAGTCCTGGGCTTACCAACAGGACCAGTTGCCCTCCACACATCCAGTTTTCGCCGATGCCACTGACATTGAAACCGTGGAACAAAACTTCGACGGCATCACCTACGCCAAGGGGTCGTCGGTACTCAAGCAGCTGCAGGCCTATGTCGGTCGCGAGGCCTTCCTGGCAGGCGTTCGCCGACACTTCGCCGGGCATGCATTCGGGAACGCCACTTTTGACGATCTCCTCGCTGCCTTCGAGCAGGCCTCCGGCCGAGATCTGTCTACTTGGGCAGACCAGTGGCTCAAGACCACCGGCATCAACAAGCTCTCCCCGAGCTACACCGTAACCAATGGCCGCTACGATTCTTTCGCTGTCGCGCAGGAGGGCGCACAGCCCGGCGCGGGTGAGCTGCGAACGCACCGCGTCGCCGTGGGCCTCTACTCGCTTATCGACGGCCGAGTCGTCCGCACCAATCGCATTGAACTTGACGTTGCGGGCGCTACAACATTGGTTCCAGAGCTCGTCGGCAAGCCTGCCGCAGATTTGGTGTTGGTTAATGACGAAGACCTCACCTATTGCCTCATGGGCCTGGATGCGGATTCGCTGCACTTCGTGGTGGAAAACATCGCACGCATCGAGGACCCCATGGCCCGCACCTTGTGCTGGTCTGCGGCCTGGGAGATGACCCGCGCCGGCGAGATGAAGGCCCGCGATTTTCTTTCCTTAGTCTCGGCTGGCGCTGCTGCTGAAACTGAGATTGCAGTGCTCGAGCGGATCCTGGCCCAGGCCACGACTGCTGTAGAGACCTATGCTGATCCGGCCTGGGCTAAGGAGACTGGCCGAGAAAAGCTAGCCGAGCTACTCCTTGCGGGTGTGAGCTCGGCAGAACCGGGTTCGGATTTCCAGTTAGCCTTCGCACAAGCCTTGGCCAAGGTCCGACCGAACAGCGCCGCAATCACCTTCTTCCGTGAAGTCCTAGCCGGCGCGGCCCCGGCAGGCTTGGTGATTGACGCAGACCTGCGGTGGGCAGCACTTACCGCGCTGATCGCGACCGGTGACGTTGCCGATGCTCCGGGTGCGATTGCGGCTGAGCGAGAACGCGATCAGTCTGCCACCGGTCAGAATTCTGCTTGGCGCGCCGAGGCTGCCATCAATACCGCAGCCAACAAGCAGGCGGTGTTCACTGAGGTCACGGATCTTTCCCACGGGCTCTCAAATCTCGCTTCCCGCCACAAGATCGAAGGCCTCACCTTCGTTGGTGCTGCCGAAAACCTGACCCAATTCAACGAACGCTACTACGAGCTTGCCGACGAGTTTTGGGCTGCCGCTTCCTCCGAGATTGCACTGGCAACGCTCGGAGGGCTGTTCCCGTCCTGGGATGTTTCGCCGGAGGGACTGCGCCGCGCCGACGAATTCCTCACCGGCGAGCACGCAGCCGGCCTGACTCGCTTGGTGTCTGAGCACCGCGACCGCATCGCCCGCGCCCTGCGCAACCGAAAGGTCGACGCTCTTTAAGATCTTCGGGAACAAAAGCAACTCCCCTGGACTCTAAGTGGATGTACACACCAAAAACACCGAGTCCATGGGAGTTGATTGTTATGAAGAAGTTCTTGAAGGTTGCTGCCGCAGCCGCGCTGTGCGTTTCCTTGACGGGCTGCGGCGCCGTCGATTCATTTGTTACCGGCTTCACTGAAGCAGCAAAAGAAGACCTCGGAATGAGTGAGCCCACCCCAGATGCGGCAGCACCGTCCGAGGATGCGCAGCCGACCTCTTCTGAGACATCCACCAGCGCCACAGCTACCAGCACCAAAAGCAGCACCAGCAAAACCACTACCCCGAAGTCGAGCACTAGGAGCTCCACCTCAACCAGCGAACCACGGGACTCCCAGGCAACTAAGTCGCGCGGGGCAGGTACCTACTCAGTCAAAGTCGATGGGGAAACCTTCGTTCGAGATGGCTTCGACGTCGTATGTGTAACCCAAGGTGAGGATTTTGGCGTCGGAGTGAACTCTAAGGGTATCGAGTACTACGATCGCGCGGGAAGCTACTTCGGCGCGGTACTCAAGAACGGCGAACTGGATATGTTGGCCATGCAGCAAGGCACGCTACGCGGCAGCAACGAGCTGAACCCAAGCAAGGTGAAGATGACCAAGAGCGGAAACACCTACACCTTTAGCGGCGAAGCTGACTTCCAAGACTCGCGGAAGAAGGAACGACCGGTGGCAAAGAAGATTGAAGCCACCGTTACCTGCCCTTAGGGAGACGGCACGATAGGCTTGGGAACATGAAGATGTCCCAGGCCACTCGTTTCGCACTTCTCAGCTTGACGCTCTGTCTTGCTGCTACTGGATGCACGAACCAGGAAGTAAGCACACCTGGGGACGTCGATAAGCCTGCTGCACCCATCATCCCCACGAACAGCACACAAGAGGTGAGCACCACCGGCTCTGCTTTTCTCAACGGCTACCAGATCCTTCCCACTGGTACGAGCGCGGTCTGTGCCACCCATGAAGGCACCAGAACGATCATCGTAGGCGATATGCCTTCAAAGAGCGCTGCCAGCGTCATCATGGATGAGCGTGGTGTCAAAGCCTTATCTATCGCAGACGCGGAAGACAACGTCGAGTTCACCGACTATTCGGTGCCGGTAGAGATTTCCACCACCGATGGGGTTACCACCGTCACTGGTAAGGCGGAAGGCACCCGTGTGCAGGGCACTTCGAATAAGAAGATCCAGATGACTTTTGTGATCACCGCAGAGTGCATCTGATTCAGCTAGCCTAGGCCCGTGGACTCAAACGTATTTAGCAACTGGTGGTCAAATCCCGAGACACAAATGTGGCTGGTGCAACGCCCCGCGCAAATCGCGTTGATCCTGGTTATCGCGGCAATCGCGAACTGGATCCTTCACCGCGTGGTGTGCCGCGTTGTGCAGCACACCATCGATACTCCCCCGCGAATGCCCAATATCGGCCCGCGCCGTCCCGGCGAAAAGAACTCGGCTGTGAAGCGTGATCCGCGGCGCGATGCCCGGATCCGCACCCTTGGTGCCGTGATCAGCTCTGCGCTCGCCTTGTTCGTGTGGTTGTGGGCGATCGTGGCAATCCTGGACCAAGTCGGTGTGAATGTCGCACCCATCATCGCCTCCGCTGGTGTCGTCGGCGTAGCGCTCGGCTTTGGCGCACAATCCCTAGTCAAAGACTTCCTCTCGGGAGTTTTCATGCTCATCGAGGATCAGTACGGCGTCGGTGACACTATTGACGTCGGCGAGCTCTCCGGCACCGTGGAAGACGTCAGCCTGCGACTGACTACACTGCGCGATATCGATGGCACCCTGTGGTTCGTGCGCAATGGCGAAATCCTCCGCATCGGCAACTTCAGCCAGGGCTACGCTATCGCCCGCGTGGACGTTCCGATCGCACTGAACAATGACGTCGCCCTGGCCAAGGACACGATTCTCTCCGTGGCGCGGGCGGTAGCCGAGGACGAGGACATCAAGGCCTCCATCTTGGAAGAACCGGTCCTCGACGGTGTCAACGCCATCAAATTGGACCACATGATCATCCGTGTTCATATGAAGACAAAGCCGGGCAAGCAGTGGTTTGTCCAGCGCGAAATGCTCGCGCGCGTCATTCCGTCGCTCAACGAGGTCGGCATCAAACCGCCTTATGCTTATCGACGTCAGCTCCTGGAATCCGAAAGCGAAAACTCATGACCTTCTACGAAGAAGTCGGTGGCGAGGCGACCTTCAACAAGCTCGTTGCCGAGTTCTACCGGCGAATGCGCAGCGATGACCTCATCGGCCCGATGTACCCAGAAGATGACTGGGAGGGCGCCGAAGACCGGCTGAAGTGGTTCCTTTCCCAATACTGGGGTGGGCCACAAACCTTCAGTGAGCAGCGCGGCCATCCGCGACTGCGGATGCGGCACGCGCACTTCGCTATCGGCATGCCGGAAGCTGAACGCTGGCTTGCCATAATGCAGGAGGCCCTCGACACCATCCCAGCCTCAGAATTGGATGATGCGCACCGCACTGCGATGTGGGACCACATGGTTCGAGTAGCGGAGATGCTGATCAATCGGGCGCCTTAAGCTCACGCGAAGAGATTCAGCCCGTCCGATTCATAGACGGATCCGAATGGGGCATCAATACGCACCCAGCGTCCCGCTTTGGCTACCCGGAGGTGGCGAGGGACGTCGGCACGCGCGCCAATGCTGGGGATCAAACCCAGCGCGGTACAGGTGAAGATGGCGCGCATCGTAACCTCGGCGGTGTGTCCGTGCCCCGACACCGCGAGTACGTTCTGATCCAGCAAAGACTTCGGGGGACCCAACGGGCCGGAGAACTGGCGCGTTAGGTCGCGCCCTTGATCTGCCAGCCGGTGGACTATGTCCACGGGAATAACATCGAGCTCAACCCAATTATCTTTGGGTGGCAGCGCGCCTGGCCAAGCTGCGTCCATGGACTGGCCGAGCTCGCCGGTCTCCAGTGCGGTGAGGACTGTCTGGGCACTGAAGACTGATTTGTCGCGGCTGACCTGGCCGATGATGCGCCGTGCAGCGAATACTTGGAAGGGCGTGGTGACAAAGGCATCAATACGCCCCGCAGCGACAGCCTGAAACCGCACCAAGGCCTGTGCATCTAGTTGTTCAGCGCGTTGCACTAGAGTGCGCAGACCGCCTGCTCCGCCGCTTACCCTTAATGTCTCAGTCACTCTTGGTCTTCTTGGTCTGCTTCTGGTTTGCTTCCTGCAGCGAGGGCAGCATCTGGCGCGGACACATTGGCGAGGATCTTGCGCTCATGTTCCTCGATCGGGCGGGGGCGCCCGCTCTGCAAATCCACCATGATCTGCACGCACTCGACGACGCAGGCGATGGAGCCGTGCCGATCTTTCACGTTTTGCACCGTGGTGAAGGAGGTGTTGCCGATGCGTACGACCTGAGTCTCAACGATCACTTCCATCGTGTCCGGCATGATCGCACTGAGGTAGTCAATCTTCATCGAGCGAACGAAGGCCGCTGGCATGGCGTGACCGAGTTCAACGAACTCCTCCATCGCGAAGATAGACCGGGCTTCCTGCGCCAACTCAATGTAAGAAGCATTGTTGATGTGCCCGAAACGATCAAAATCACCCCAGCGAACCGGGATCTTGGTGATGTGAATTGGTCCGGCACTCAGTCGGTTTTCCGATGCTTCTGCCATTGTTACCTCCGCATTGCGTCCAGGAAATTCTTTAACATAACCAGCCTAATGCCTTTCATGCGAGTATGCCGGTAGTACTGCTTTTAAGGGGGAAACTACTTGGCGGTGCCTCGCTTTTCGACGACAAAAGTGCCGCTCCCCCATAACGGAGAACGGCACTTCCTGCGTGTTTCTTAGCGAGTCAGCTTGCGGTGCGTAACGCGGGACGGGCGTGCCGCGTCTGCGCCGAGGCGCTCGACCTTGTTCTTTTCGTAGTCCTCAAAGTTACCTTCGAACCAGAACCACTGTCCTTCCGCCACGTTGCCTTCCCAGGCGAGGATGTGAGTACAAGTACGGTCCAGGAACCAACGGTCGTGCGAGATGACCACGGCGCAACCTGGGAAGTTCTGCAGTGCGTTTTCCAGGGAGCCGAGGGTTTCCACGTCAAGGTCATTTGTCGGCTCGTCGAGGAGGATCAGGTTGCCACCCTGCTTGAGCGTCAACGCCAAGTTGAGGCGGTTGCGCTCACCACCGGAAAGGACCTTCGCCGGCTTCTGCTGATCCGGGCCCTTGAAACCAAAGGCGGACAGGTAAGCGCGGGATGGCATTTCATTCTGGCCGACCACGATGTAGTCGAGGCCATCAGATACGACCTCCCACACTGTCTTTTCTGGGTCAATGTTCTCACGGCCCTGGTCGACATAGGAGAGCTTGACGGTCTGGCCGACAATGACCTCGCCGTCATCAGGCTGCTCTAGCCCAACGATGGTCTTGAACAAGGTGGATTTACCCACGCCGTTCGGACCGATGACGCCAACGATGCCGTTACGCGGCAAGGTGAAAGACAGGTCCTTGATCAGTACCCGGTCATCGAAGCCCTTTTCCAGGCTCTTCACCTCAACAACTTGGTTACCCAGGCGCGGTGGGGTCGGGATCTGGATTTCTTCGAAGTCGAGCTTCTTGTACTTTTCGGCCTCCGCTACCATCTCGTCATAACGATCCAGACGAGCCTTATTCTTCGCCTGACGTGCCTTAGCGCCGGAGCGAACCCATGCGAGTTCATCCTTCAGGCGCTTCTGCAGCTTCTGGTCCTTCTTGCCGGCAACCTCAAGACGCTCGGCCTTCTTCTCCAGGTAGGTGGAGTAGTTGCCTTCGTATGGGTAAAGCTTGCCGCGGTCCACTTCACAAATCCAACCAGCGACGTGATCAAGGAAGTATCGATCGTGGGTAACAGCCAGGACAGCGCCCTTGTAATCAGCCAGGTGCTTTTCCAGCCAGAGGACAGATTCCGCGTCGAGGTGGTTAGTAGGTTCGTCGAGGAGCAGCAAATCAGGCTCGGAGAGCAGCAGTTTAGCCAGCGCTACGCGACGGCGCTCACCACCAGAAAGGGTGGTCACAGGAGAATCGGATGGTGGGCAGCGCAGGGCCTCCATCGCCTGTTCGATCTTGGAATCAATCTCCCAAGCGTCGGCGGCGTCCAGCTCCTCCTGCAGCTTGCCCATTTCTTCCATGAGCTCATCGGTGTAGTTGGTTGCCATCTCTTCCGCGATGGCTTCGTAGCGCTGCTTCTTCTCAAAGATCTCGCCGAGGCCTTCTTCGACGTTCTCTCGAACGTTCTTTTCCTCATTGAGCGGTGGCTCCTGCAGCAAAATTCCCACTGTGGCGCCGGGATCCAGGAATGCCTCACCGTTCGACGGCTGATCAATGCCAGCCATGATCTTCAGGATCGAGGACTTACCTGCACCGTTCGGACCCACGACGCCGATCTTGGCACCCGGGTAGAACGCCATAGTGACATTGTCAAGGATGACCTTGTCGCCGTGAGCCTTGCGCACGTTTTTCATCGTGTAGATGAACTCGCCCATGTTTCCCCTTATTTATTGCTAGAAATAGTCCCCTAAAGGTTACATGACGGCGCAGGAAAGACCAGGGTTGGTCAGTGTTGCACAGCAGTGCTAGAACGGCACCTCCTCTTCTCCGGCGCTGGCCCCAACACCAGCGAGTTCCGTTTCTTGATTACCCTGCTCCTGAGCGTCGGTCACGGTTGCCGGTTGTTCTGTGGCAGCCGGTGGGTTCAGCGGAGTGAATACTCCGGGCCGGACAGCGTGGCGCGTCAGATCTACGCCGACATGGCTGGCACGCAACACGATGCGCGACTGATTCTTGTTTTCCGCATCCACCCACTCATGGGTGAGCAGCGTGCCGGTAACCATGACCGCCATGCCTTTGAAGAGCGAATCATTGCAGTTGACGGCCAGCTGGTTCCAACACTCAACCGAAATGTACAGCTGGTCAAAGTTCTGCCACTCGTCTTTCTCGTCCTTTACGGCGCGCGAAGCAGCGATCCGCATCTTATAAACGGCCGTGTTATCAAGCTTCTTGAGAGTGGGGGTGGTGATGATATTGCCGGTGATGGTGACGCTGTGTTGTGCCATGTGATTGATGTCCTCCCGAAAGATGTGCAACTAGGTACGGGGCACACTTTCGCAGGCATGGCTGCAGGCGTCGATAGGCACGGCAGTGCAGCTGTGGATAACCTCAGCTATCCACAGCTATGCTCAGTCGAACTTGGAGTTGTAGTAATCATGCAGCGGATCCTTGCCCTGGTTAAAGGCGGCAAGTTGCGCGTTATAGGCCTCAAGGTCTTCCTCGAGTTCGGTCGGGTTGGCTTCCATGACATGGGTTTGCTTACGGTCATAAACAAACCACTCCCAAATAAGGACAGCCCACACGATCAACAGTGGGAATTGGCCAGAAGCCCAGGAAATCGCTCCACCAACCACCTGGTCATGCAGTAGATCCACATGCCACGGCAGGCCAAGGTTTTCGTAGAAGGATTGGCCGAGCACCTCGGTCATCATCATCAAGTAGACACCGAAGAACAGGTGAACCGGCATCGAGAAGGTCAACCAGAATATGCGTTCCATCGGAGAATGCTCCTGCGGCCGCTTGTCCACGCCGATGAGGTCCCAATAGTAGAGCGACCCAGACCAGAGGAAGACCACATTCATGATGACGTGTCCGGCGTGCTCATCGATCATGATGCCGTACAACGGCGTCAGGTACATGATGTAGAACAGCACGACGAACTGAATAGTGTTCACACCGGGACGAAGCAAGAAGCGCAGCCAGGGATTATCCACGGCAGCTTCGAGCCACTCACGGGGGCCGGGGAACTCCGGCGAAGGACGCAACGCCTGGAGGAAAAGCGTGACGGGGCCACCGAGGACCCAACCGATGGGAACGCCCATGGACAAAATCATGTGGCCGACCATGTGCATTGAGAAAGTTGCGGGCATGTTCATGCCGATACCCGAGCACACGGTTACGAAGAGCACGAGGCAGCCCAAGAGGAACCACAGGGTGCGGTTGAGCGGCCAAGTACCGCCGTCGCGACGCACGCGCCACACTGCCCACAGATACGCAACGGCCATGAGGATCGCGGCCACGCCGAACAGGATATCCAGCCGCCACATGGTCCACACGTTCCAAATCGTGGGCTCTTGATAAAGCTTGTAGCCGAGCTCAATGTCCATCGTGTTCAGGTCTACATTGCGTGGCGGCGGTGGCGGGGTGCGTCCAAGCGAGATCGCGACGCCGGTGACCGCCGCCATGAGCAGCACCTCAACGATGGCAACGCGGCTGAACAAACCCGGGTTCTTCGGCAGCTGCGGAATGGTCAGCTGGCGGTGTACAAATCCGAGCAACGCGAGCAGAATCACGCCGATGGTCTTAGCCAGGATCAGCCAGCCGTAACCCGTAGAAAGCAGATCACTCCAATGCATGCGGATCGAGGTGTTGATCAAACCGGAAACGGTCATCACCACCACCGAAGCCAACGCCAAGTGAGAATAGCGGCGCACCGCGACATCCAGGTGCGGGCCTTTGCGACGCCCATGGGCAATCAACGCGATAAGGCCGCCCACCCACAGCATGGTAAACACCAAGTGCCACAGGTAGGAGTTGGTGCCATAGTCGTGATCGCCGCCTGTTGCCGAGTGCCCCTCCATGCCGAGTGGGACGATTGATAGCAACGCACCAATCAGGAACACCGGCTGCATGATCCACCGATACGTAGTCAACGCCGCAATGCCCGTCACAAAAGCGAAACCAGCGGTGACCTGCCAGGCTACCGAGGTAGACACCAGCTCTAGCGCCTGTGGCCAATTCACGGGATTGATCGTGTTCTTCAGCGGTTCTCCCGAGACATCCGAAAGATACATCGGAACCATGAGCTGCGCGATCAACGCGAAGCACAGGCAGGAAATCGCTCCCGTACGGGCAGCAATCGAACCATCGACGCTGAGCTTTGCGGGCACCAGATCTGTGGAATTCGGTTTAATGAAGAACGTGGCGCTGAGGAAGGAACCGATGGCCAAAGCCGCCAACATGAGCCCGCCCGCCCGCAGGAACGGCAGGCCCGCGGTAGTTGCGGGTCCCGGATCCGGAACACCCAATGCTGCCAGCGAGTCTCCTAGGAAGACCCACGAGATCACAGCGCCAACGACGCCCGCGGTCGCCGCAAACAAAATGTACAACCACGTAGAGGTCTTGTACTTCTGCTCGGGGATGTGCGAATCCGCAGCCGACGCGTGCGTATCAACCGATGTAGCCATAACGTCAACCTTAACCGGCGGCATCAGCAATCATCGAAGTGGTACGACACCACGGGGAGAATTAGAACCCCCACAGGCGTTGCGGTAAAGTTCCCTAGTGGTCCAAATACTTCTTTGGCCCAATTCCCTCCTTAGCTCAGCGGATCAGAGCAGACGGCTTCTACCCGTAAGGTCGCAGGTTCGAATCCTGCAGGGGGGGCAGCAGGTCAGGGCATGTTTCTACAAATGCTCTGGCCTTATCATTGTTCCCGTGCCCATATCGGTGCCCATATTTCTACGCAAACCGAGTGTTCATGGCGTTAATGAACGAGGTCGAATCATCTGGGTAAAGGTGCCCATATTGGTCGAGTGTGAAGCTCACCGAGTGGTGTCCGAGCGCTGCCTGTAGCGCCTTGATGTTCGCCCCGGCACTGATAGCGAGCGAAGCGAATGTGTGCCGTAGGCCGTGGGGCCTTAGGTCTGGTTCTCCGATTGCTTTGACGGCTTCACCGAACCAATCTCGTTGTGCGTTTCCACCGCGAAGCACTGTGCCGCGCGAGGTGGTGAACAGTAGCTCGTCTCGCTTCTTCCCTGCCATTCTTTCCTGGAGAATTGGCTCCAATTTCGCAGCGAGGGGCACGAATCGCTTCTTGTCGTGCTTGGGTAGCTTCTCGATGATTCGGCCGCCGTTGTCGGTCATCTGGCGCTGGATGTGGAGCCGTTGTTTCTTGAGGTCGACGTCGCGGGGCTGCAGGCCTGCGAGCTCTCCCCACCGGAGCCCGGCTAGTGCCAGTACCCAAATGATGTCCGAGTATTCTCCCGCGGCGTCGGCTAGTGCTCGTACCTGTTGGGCGTCGAGGAAGATTTGTTCTTCCTTTTCGACTCGTGGAAGTTCGATGTCGACGCATGGGCTCGATGGGATGAGGTTGTCTCTCACGGCTCGCTTCATGACGGCATGAAGGACGTTGTAGGAGTTCTTGAGTGTCTTGGGCTTGACCTGTTGGCCGAGTGCCTTCACCCATGCTTCGACATGCACTGGGCGAATTGCTTTGATCTTCATTGCTCCGAAGTTGTTGACGTCGGCAATGTGTTTCAGGCTGGATTCGTAGGCTGATTTGGTGTTTTCTGCGAGCCGGAGCTTCGAGTCAAGCCAGGCGCGAGCAACAGAATTTAGGGAGACGTTGCCCGCTGATTCCGGCCGCCATTTCCCGTCCTGGATTGCGACGGAGTTCTTGGCCATCCATTTGCTGGCTTCTTTCTTGCTCTTGAATCCTCGTTTGTCGGTGGGTTTCCGATCATCTGGCTTGATGTAGCGCACCCTGTATCTCGTTGCGCCGCTTTTGAGCGTGTATGGCTCAATTGTTGCCATGGAAATCGTCTCTCGCTTTTCTAATTTCTTCCATCAACTCGCGGGAAACACGGCCTCTTTTCTGGGCGGATGCCCCATCTCCGGCCCTAATATCACGCTGTTCCTCAAAGGAAGTGTCCCACAAGTATTGAACCCATATTTTCAAGTGGCGGGGATCCATGTCCAAGCGTTTTGCAATCCGCTCCTCAACTGGCTGGGTTTGTCGGATCATCGCCCTCACTAGGGATATTTCTTCCCTCAAGTTCCATGGGCCAGGAAACTTCTCTCGCTCTTTTTCAATATCCTCTGGCGCAACCTCAAAAGATGATTTAACTATCGAATCTTTCTTTTCACCGTCATCGACTCGAATCCCAGACAAGTATCCCCTCAGCATATCCTGGGGGAACCGGAGAACGGGAGTAATTCTAAGCCAACCCTCCCCTGACAGAAGCTCCGACAAGGGCACCGCAGGCTGCTCCTTCATTTCACCTAACGCAATCGACAGCAATAACAAATTCTCAATTGTTACCTTGAAATTTCCGCGTTCAATCGAGCTAATGCTTCCCGACGACCAGTTTGACCCAAGCCTCTTACCTGCAAATGCTAGGTCTTCCAGAGTGAAGTCCCCTCTAAGCCGTCGAACATTTTCACCAACTAGCTGCGCAATTGTTTTTTCTGCCCGTTTCACAACTTCAGTTTACAGGATCTAGCGATTGAAAAAATCTTGCTACTCTGGTTAACTCTTAATCGCCACAGTTCACAACCGCTCGCTACTGAGCAAGGAGGATTTGAAGAAATGCGTCCGATGACGATCGACGAAATGATTGAGCGCTACCCCGGGACAAATCGGCAGACCTGGGCCCAGCACCGCTACCGCGGAACCGGCCCCCGCTTCTTTAAGGTTGGCCGCAAGGTCTACTACCGCGTGGAAGATGTATTCGCTTGGGAACAGGAATGCACACGAGTTCGCACCGACGAGCAAGTTGGGGTCTGAAAACTTGGTTGGATCTACACGGTAGGAAAAACATGAATTTACAAAACCAGACGGCGTTCCAGCGATTCCTTTCACATGCAAAGGAACACGGTCTGCCAATCTCCGAAGTTTGTCCAGGAGCTATCGCACAATTCGAGTTTCGAGCTAGTGACGGAAGCAAAGAACCTGGTCGAGTTGTCTACAACGGTTCACGAATCTGGATTCATACGCGCAACGTTTCGGTTCACACCTTGTTGAAATTTCTGAGGCTAGATCAGGACAATTTGTATGATGCCCCAACTGGAACTTGCCACCACTATCCCGATGGTCGAATCGTCCATCGCTCCCCTGCAGGACAAGTCCGCGAAACGGGGCGGTCTAGCGGGAATCAGGCGTACGGCTCTGATGCACTTGTTCAACGTGGCGAAGTCTATATCGTGACCAACGAACAAGATGTTGACACCATTCGTTATATCTGGTCGGCAAACGCATTATGTCCAGCACCCATGATTGCTAATCAAAGGATCAAAACAGACTGGCACCCTATCGCAGGTCGTCAGGTCGTAGTGGTCGCCGAAAAGAGCGATCAAGGTCAACATGCAGCCCAGATGATCGTAGAAAGCCTAAGGGGGTTCCCGCTACCTCCAAGTTCAATTCGCATCGTCGAGCCTTCACATGGTCGATACATTTCCGACCACATCGCAGCTGGCAGTCCACCCCAATCGCTGACACAGGTGCAGACGATACGCATGGGACGATCCATAGACCTTGTACCAGCTTCTAAGGTCAAAACTGAACGATTGGAATGGCTTGTTGAAAACTGGATCCCAAAACGAAGTCTCACGCTGTTGGCAGGTCGTGAAGGACTCGGAAAATCGACGATTGCTTGTGCCTTAGCCGCTCAAGCGACCCGAGGTGAGCTCGGAGGGCGACCTTTGAACGTCGCTTATCTCAATACCGAAGATTCTCGCGCTATCACTGTCAAGCCACGGCTCCAAGCGGCTGGGGCAGACTTAGAGCGAGTGTTCTTTATCGACGTTGCGGGAAATGACGGGAAGCCGAGTTCACTGAAACTCCCTGAAGACATAGATGTACTTGAAACCAGCTTCATTGATGGGGACGTCAGATTCGTCGTCCTTGACGCAGCGAAATCGGTGATGAGCCCCAAGCTAGATGGCTACCGAGACGATGACGTTCGGCAGTTTCTAGAGCCGCTAACTGCCATGGCGGAAAGAAACGACATTGCTGTTCTTGGTCTCGCTCACTTCGGAAAGCGAGAGTCGACCGATCCTGGAAAGCTTTTGCTCGGCTCGATCGCCTGGAGCCAAATCGCTCGCAGTGTCCTTGCAGTCGCGACAGGTCCTGACAACACATTGGTGGTGACTAACACCAAAGGAAATCTCGCATCAGCGACAACCTCGCGAGAAGTCCGCCTTGAAAGTGTCACCATCCGCACCTCCGATGGAGAAACGACTGAAGTCGGACGAGCGGTATGGGGATCCACGACTTCCCTCTCTGCAAGTGATTTGCTCGTCGACGCAGAGGACACAGACGAGCTCAATGAACTACACGCCTTTTTGGTCGAATTCTTTCAACACAATCCCGAAGCACCTCGCACGGTAGTTATCGATGCTGCGCAAAAGGAACGCTTGGGAAGCGAGTCGACGATTAGGCGAGCTTTCAAGAAGCTCGGAGGAAAGTCCGAACGCAAGGGATTCCCCGCCAAAGCAGTTTGGAGTATCGATACAAAGTGAATCCAGTTGGTTCAACTGCATCGCACACGCGTGAAATCGTGACCAAACTGACCCAACTGGATCTGACCTGCACCTATGTAGTGACCCAACTGAGCTGCCATCGCCAGTTAGGTCACGCCCACGTGTGTGACCTAACTGGCTGACCAAACTGCTTCATCAGGATCGTTTAGCGCCACACAAGTCGCCAAACTCTCAGCGGACTTAGCGACAAGCGCCAAAAAGTCACACACCTCTTGCACTAATGGTGTTTTTCAATCGTCGTGACGGAAAGGAAACGAGAGTTGCAACAAAACCAGAACCTCTCTAACGTGCGCAAATGCCCCATTTGTGACATTGAATTGCGTTACCGCGGGAGCGGGCGAAGGCCCGTTTACTGTTCGCAAAGTTGTCGTCAACGAGCTTGGGAAAGAAGAAGAGCAGCCGAGGCTGGACTTCTAGCAGTTGAGACCGTGGAGCTCTCCCCTGTCGTAGTTGAGTATGGAAAGAAGGTCACAGAAGAAGCAGTCATCGAATGGCTAAAAAAGCATGAAGATCGAATTCCTAGTCTGATGGTTCGGCTCCTAAAGGAAGATCCGTTCTACGAATTCCGACTCAAACAAACCGTCGCCAGGCTCAATTCAACCTTCGAGAAAATGGATAAGGCTAAGGATCGTCGCTACAAACGGAAGCTCAACGGTTCACCTTGATGAATCCTTGATTCACGGAGCAACTTTATAAATCTGGCAAATAGTGGGTGTGCCCCTCATCGCTGTGTCAGCCGCCTAAGCGCGTTGAACTTGGGGCGAGCGCCCACGGCCACTTACCAAGCACACCGATGCAAAGGAATCTCTCGACCCAAAACACAAGAAAATCCACAGTTGGAAACTGGGCCTAGGTCCATGTGCCTCTGCCCCGCGAATCGCATCAGGTAACCGACCTTGAAGCAGAACCGAGATCATTCGCTAACCGAAATCACGTCTCAAATCACCAAAGGATTACTCAATGATTTACAAGACAGACCTCCAGCAAGCAATGACCGCAGCCGGGGAGAATCCAACACCCGAGGAACTGGACAACCAGTACGAGCAACGCCAGAGCGCGTGGGAGAACCTACGCAACCAGTACTCGGAGCGAGCCAAGCAGGGCTACAAAAACCAGCACGGAGTGTGGCCGGACGGAATGACGTTCGGCCAGATTCTCAACCAAGCCGACCAACTGGCGTGGGATCAGATACAGCAGGACTGGATACAGCCCTACACCGACCAGGCAGCGGAACTAGCGACGGAGATGGAGGACGATCGGACACCGCACCAGAAGGTGGTCGACAATCCGGAAACCTGGCCGACCGCGTGGCCGGAGATGTACCCATCGGACGAAGCACTGACAATCAGCGTCGAGGTGTGGCCGAATCCGACCCAGCCATACCTGGGAGCGGTAGCCGCATCGCTGATCCAGCTAAAGATGGAACTAGGCCAGCCGTACCCGATCAGCCCGGAGGATACGAAGCTGATCCAGGAGTTCGAGCAGCAGATGGATCAAGCAGTGATTCTGGAGACAACCAGGCGCTCAGCCGGGGACAGCAGTGACGCGCACAAGTCCAGTTAGACATCAACGTCTTGACCCTCGTTATAGCAATCTCCCAACTGTCTACTTCCCCTAAAGCTTGTCTCTTCAGACACCTACGACAGGAAAACACAAGCTGACTACCCTAGGTTCCGCGAGCTGTTGGCCTAAGAGTCTTTGGATATTGGACAATTCGGGTGCCAGTTACCCAATCGGAATGTTCTCAAGTCTCTGCATGTAGAGACCGTTGGCCCGGTTACTACGGTGATCAGATCTCGATTTCGGGGCCGAGGGCTAACCCCCGAAAGATCATCCAAGTGTTCTGGCTCTCTGCGCGTAAGAAAAAGCGGTATCACACGCAACACTCTTGTCTCGGAGTGTTCCCCTTCATCTTTTCATCAAAGTGAGCTTCTTTCCCTTGATCTGAGGGAAGCGGATGCGTACTAGAGTTTGGGATGAAAAAGGGAGATTGGCTATCTGCATTTCGCTCCCCCTATCAATTCGGCCATTTTGAATATTCTTCGCGCAAAAGACCTCTCGACTTTCGAATGATCTAATTTTTGAGTGATAATAGTGAAGTCGTGAGAATCTGCAGAAAGCACTAGTCGAACGGAGAAACCGTGCGGATACATCGGATTACCGTGGAGAATTACTCCCGTATTGCAGATTTGGAAATCGACGTTCGAGGACACCTCGTCATTGTGGGAGCTAACGACGTTGGAAAAACTTCACTCCTTCGTATCCTCAATCTAGTACTTGGACCGACCGCTCAGCTTTACCAAAGATTGAGCCTTGATGACCTCAGAAGTCAAGAGAAAAAGTTGGCAGTCGAGGTTTTATTCGCTGACCTCACCGAAGTCGAACGCGCGGCCTTCCATCAGGAAATTGATATTCATCCGGAGGACAAAAGCGAATCTCTCCGAATACGTCTTGAAGTACAGGTTGATCCCGATGATTCTGAGTCTGTTCTGATTGCCCGGTGGAGTCCTGGGCGACGTGATGTGCGGAACCTGACCCGAGAGCAGATCGACACTCTCGGGTGGCGCTACCTTTCGTCTCAGCGCCAATCCTCCGCTGCCCATCTCGATGGAGCATCCGGCGCTATTCAGACCCTCCTGCAAGCAGTGGAGAAAGACTTGGGGGATGAAAAGACTGCGATGGAGCGTTTGCTTGATTCTTTCAATGAGAAATTGGGTGAAAGCAATACTCTGAGTAAATTGCGGCTTGATGTTGCACAGCACTTGTCGAACTCAATGCCACGGAAGGTCGACGCCGATGATCTCGCAATTCGAACAGCAACTGACCCCGCACAATCGATCTTGGATAATGCCTCATTCTTCGTGGCTCGTGATGGCACTTTCAAGCCACTGACCGAACAGTCTGACGGTATGCGCCAGTTAATCGCAATGACTCTATTCGATCTCGCCGAAGACGCTGCGAACGTAATCGCTATCGACGAGCCCGAGATTCATCTACATCCAGCGAGCCAGCGCACTGTGGCCGATCTGCTGACTAATACAACGAACCAGAAGATCCTGGTAACTCATTCGCCGTACATAGTCCAACGGTTCGATCCTGAACAAGTAGTCGCGGTGCGGCCAGATGGTTCCAGTCGACAACTTACTCCAGGCAAGTTCTCTATCGAAGAGAAATACCGGGCACACTGGTGGTCATCTCTTATCCTGGAAGCCTTGACTGCCCGGTTCGCGATTCTTGTGGAAGGAATCGCAGATCGTTTAATCGTCGAAGCGGCTGCACGCGCCATGGGAATATCTTTGGATCAAATCGGGGCTGTCGTATTCGAGCTCGGTGGTGCCGAAAACTTTCCCGAGGTTTACAAGCTTCTTGGGAAGAATGGGTTCGGTGTTGATGTACTCGGTCTCGTAGATAAAGAAGAAAAAGGCAGGTGGATTGGCGCTGTCGGAGGAAAACCGAAACATGTGGAAGGCTCAACGGTATTCGTGTCAGATGCAGATCTGGAAGACGAGTATTGCAGGGCACTCGGTGCCGACACAGTGGCCGCTCGGCTGATCGAGGCAGGAGTAGCACGCGATGAAAAGGCATTGTTAGCGTCCTGCAAGGTTGACAATTTGGGTGATGTCACTGATCTCAGTATTGCAGAGTTCTGCCGTTCCAGGGGCGGGAAAGGAATAGGTAGTCGAAAAGTACCAGCAGCGCTAGCTGTCTCCAAGGGACTCACACGAGCAGAGGTGGAAAACATGGAAAGTATTCACGCCTTGCTCGTGCAGCTGAAGTTGCGAGCAGAAGCATGAGCGACGATGTAGCTCTTAGTGAGGCTCGAAACTTACTGGTTATTGCGCCGCCTGGATGCGGGAAAACGGAACTGCTGGCACGTCGGGCAAATCACCTCATAGCAAGCCTCGGAGCGAATCAAAGGATTCTTGCGCTCACGTTCTCAAATAAGGCAAAAGCGAACCTTAACGAGAGACTGGTAAAGGTACTCGGGGTGGAGCGAAAGAGACGCTATGTTACGGTTCGGAACTTCCACGGACATGCTGCAGAAGTTGTCCTAGCACACGGCAACACCCTTCGTATCGACCTCAACTTTGATATGCCAACAAAGCAAACTCAAGCTCGTCTCATCGACGAGGTAGTGGGAAACATCGCGACAAACGCGAAGTTTGACAAGATACGTCTAATCGGAGATCAACTTGGAGCCGCAAAACGAGAACCGCTAGATGAGGCCGGTGTTCTCGCAGCTCTAGCATCTGCTGACCCTTGCACTCTTCAAGTAGAGCAGATGCGACAACAACAGGGAGTCTGGTTCTATGAAGATTTAGTTCGCCAAGCACAACGCCTGTTGCAGGTACCCGAGATTGCGCGACTTTATAGGGCACATTATGGGGCTATCCTCGTGGATGAGTTTCAAGACCTCTCTCTCCAGCAGCTCGATATAGCACTACAAACCTGTGACAAAAGCCGGACATTCGTCGGCGACCCACTTCAGGGAATCTATAGCTGGGCCGGTGCAAGACCTATCGAAGTGGAGCGGGTTCTCCGGCAAGTCTGCGGTGAACCGCGTAGTCTCGGGGTTTCCTATCGATCCTCACCTAAGGTTTTGGAACTCCTCGGAATCGTGTCGGAGGAACTCGGCGGGCAAAAATTACAAGCCCACGAGAGTAATGGATGGTTCGAGGACGGGATCGTCGGTGGTTTGGGATTTAAGAATGGCTACGAAGAAGCACAATTTATCGAACGTGCTTGCTCCACCATTCTCCAACGCCAACCCGATGCGACCATTGGCGTGATATGCCGAAACGGATGGCGTCGAAAATATGTTGATGAGCAATTCGCATCCTCAATACTCCCGTGCACGCGCTGGGATCTGGCGATGGACAACAGCCGCATCATCGATCTCATGCGCGAAAGCGCCTTCCGGCTTGGCGGCAATCCCTCGTTTGAAGACTTCGCTCGGGATGTCTCCTCACTAGTGGACGGAGTAGATGTAGAAACTGCAGAAGATTTGGCTCTAGCTTTGGCTGAATTTGAGGGAATTGTGGAGGAGACCGGGACGGTTGCTGCAGGCCTCGCCCAGTTGCGTGTACTTGACGATCTCCAGGAGGTGATCTCGCCAGGGGTGCATATTCTCAACGCTCATACAGGAAAGGGACAGCAGTTTGATTGGGTCTTCATTCCAGGTCTTGAGAACGGAAATATGCCCGATTTTCATGCGAAAGACAACCCTGCCGCGTTAGTTGAAGAAAAGCGCGTGCTCCTCGTCATGCTTTCCCGTGCCCGTCACGGAGTGGTGCTATCACATTCGCAGACGCTCGTCTCAAAGAAGGGAACCCCATACAACACTTCGCCTTGCCCATGGCTGCCAAGCCTTCGCCGAGGTGTCACAGCAGATGCAAATCAACTAATTCAACATATTGAACAGCTGCCTACCCATCGAGGAGACTAGGGCGCTGGCCGTAAGACCTGTTCGGAAGGGTGTGGGGTATGAGGAAGCGAATTGAAATATCACCAATTCAGAATGCGAAGGAACACTGCACGGCATTAGCCGGCGCAATCATCGGCAGCAACGGCCACCGCACACCTTTTGGCAAAGTCCTCAACTAACTCCGCGACGGCGATCAACAGACCGTTACAATCTTGGACGCGCTCTCCCGCTTCCTGTCTAACCTCAGTAGTATCAGCACAGAGTAAACGTGGCAGTCTTCCAACAGAATCAAACCTGTACCGCCTGCAGCGACCCCATAACGCAACTCGTTCTAGGAATTCTCGGCAGCACCGCCCAATTTGAGTACAGCCTGATTCGTGAGCGCCAGGCCAGAGGCATCGCATAGCATGTTGGTTCTACAAGGGCCACGCTAAAGCCTTCTCCAACGATTAGACCACCCATTACCGTCAATCTCGATAAGCGCTGGAATTGCTTTGCTTCTGAGTGTAGTAAGACAAAGGGGTTTCGGAGAGCATCCTCCCGCGTTCACACAGGGCTTTATCTCAGCCTGCTTTTTACTGTTTTCCTTCACGTGAGCACCTTAATCGTCGCTACCCAAAAGGAATCCGACATCACGACGACAGATCTCAGCGCACAAAGGCCTAAATGAGGTTGGTTAGTGAACTACGCGGCTGCACCCGATTTTGACGGGCAGAGGACACGGCACAATTCTGCTGATCGAGAAACACCAAAGAGTCGACCCCACCGGAGCGGGGGGCTCAACAGTGGGGTCTGGCCGGTTTGGCTTGGGGGACTAACTCAAGCCGGTTGGTACAAGTATCACACACCAACCACACTTCTGCAGCGCGTAGCGCAACGCGCTTTCATTCAAACAGGCGTTTTGCCGAAAACACTGAGTCACGGAACAAAGAACAAATTCGACCCACTCAAAAACAAACTTGCGCAGCCACAACACATGTCATGGGAAGAACTGTGTAGACCAATCCAGATAACTAGATGCTCCTAGAGGGTTGAAAAATATCAGTCACAACCAGAGTTCTCTACTGAAGAGAGCTCTATCAATTAGATCGGTCGCCTGGTTGCCACAGCAGAAATGTTGCCCCTAGCGCCACTCCGGGTGAAGTTCATCAAACTTCTCTCCCACCCTTTCTTCAAGCCATGGCATGAGCACATGCTCGATCATCTCCTGGCGTGACATATTCAATTCATCAACAGCAAACGCAATCAGAGCCTTTTGCTTATCCGTGATTCGGTAAGAAATACCAGCAAAGTAACGTCCTTCCGCTCGCGACCTGACACGGTCCCGCACTCTCTCTTGAGAAGTGGCGTAGTCCTGAAGCGCGCTCTTCGAAACCGCAATTCGCTCCAAAAGAGCGGACCTTCTCTCATCCAGTTCCTCCAATTGCCGTTGATCCTCTGCGAGCGCTGTTTCAACCTCTTGAAGAGTCAAATCGTCCTGACCAACTTCTAGAACACTAGAGCTTCCTGGCTTCTCACTACACGAAGGACTGACGTCCATGCACTTCCTTTCATTCAAAAACAACGAACGTATCAATTTATCTGGCCGACATCACAACGAACTGCAAAACCAGTTGCCGAGAGCACCAAGCTTTGACATCCAACTCAATAAAGTCACCACTCGCAGAACTCTAATCGAAAGCCAATTCGACTTAGTAAGCAGCAATGGAACCTAAACACAGCCATAAGATCAGTATGGCTCTCTGTCTAAAGCCGAATGCCCAATACAAGACAACATACGAAATTTGAAGGGCTTAAAGCAACTAAACCTGAGTACGAAGATATCCTCCCTAGCAGGTCACACGGAATGTCTGAGGTATGACCCCGCTAGCTAAGCCCGCCCCCTTAGTGACTCCGGTATACGCAATAACTCTATTGGTCAAAATAGATGACGACCGAATGGACCTAGCGCGGGAATCAAAGATTCCCTTGCTCTCCGCTCTTCGGCTTGAGGTAAGCGACTTGAACAGCACCAATCTGTTAAATGGGAAGTCAAGGGCGTTGAGCCGGCGACTTGGATTTGCTACTGCCAAAATTTGCGAAGCATCCATGAAGCAGGCTCAGCGCCTCGCCCTCAGCCAAACAGGAACCGAAATTCATTGTGCGCTCTGGCAAAATAGAGGAACAAACTTTAAACGGCCTAGTGAAAACAGTTGCTGTTACAGGTCCATCATGGTTTGGCTGGTTTCCCGCTTAATTGTTTTCGGCACTGTTCGCTCATGGATTGATGGTTGCGGCAGAGAACTTGCTTCTAGCAATTCTCCTTCCACTATAGAAAGCAGAAGGTCCGCCTGTTTCGAAGCTAGTTCTAGAGACTTTGTAAGCATCCGCAGCAAATCCAACAGCTCATCGTTCCACTCATCTTCCCATTCAGTCGGACGTATGAGATCCAGAGGAGTTGCATTCTTCCCCGATGCACGACCGATGCCCTTCTTAGTCCGCGCTCCGAGCCACTTGTCCAAAACTCGAAGGCCAGAAACTTCGAAGTTCCACACTTCTGACGAAACATTGGAAATCAACCCACTACCGATATGCAGCTGATTTGTTTCTTCGTCGAATCGGATGTCTTTAGTAGAAAGGGGAATTTCCGTAACAGGCCGGACCCAATGCAATCCATCGACCTTTGGAATTGCACCTTGCGGCCGTTCAGCAGAAACAAACCGCTCACCAAATGTCTGGAGCCACAAGAGCTTCTCTCCAACTGAAACGGTGGATTTGAAAAGTGCAGCATCAGCGGTGATCGGTACTCGTACTGGTGAATTCTCTAGTGGCTCATAGAAATTACTCGAATAACCATCATGTGCAATGATTGCGTAACAGTAGGCCATCATGTCTTCTGGGCTGACTACAAAACCATACTCATCTTGTAACCGTTCGAGTAGCCCCATCGTTACATTTGGAGATTTACACTCCTGGTCTCGATAAAGCGGAATGACATCTTTTCCGCCACGATTGCAGAAGTAGTGCAGGTCCGGAACTCCGACTGAAACAGTAGCTGCTGGCCCCTTTGAGATTCGTGCACTCCAAGGAGAAACCATGAATAGTTGTCGCTTTGACAATGATTGCCATAATGCAGGGCTATCTGTTTTCGCTAACCGGGGATCATCAAAGGTCCACTGCTGGTCAAAAGATCGCCAACCCATACGCACTATAGGTTGATGCACAGCATCAACCGGAAGCTCTGAAAGCCTTTCAAGGTTTCCGACTTTGGTATCAATGTTTCTGCCAGAAGCTGAAGTTACGAACTTCTTTGCACGCTCATCGACGTCTTCAGTAGCAAGCAATTCCCTCCACCGCAATTTAAGAACACTCGCAGATGGGGCGACAGGCCAGGCTCGGTTGTACTTGATGCCAGGCTGTTGCCAAGGAAAAATATCAGCCAATAATGCATACTTGGGCCAGTTTGGATCCTCGGTTTTTGGAATGAATGACTCTCCGTCGGCAGCTTCGATGACAGCCCATCCCTCATCAGGATCCAGTTTGTTTATCCTGTCTAGAGCAGCGAATTTGTCGGCACGACTTCCACGAATTCGTCGGTAATAGATTTTCGCTGCGCGAGTTGCTTTTCCTGACTTCACAAGCGTCACAATTGCAACTGGCGATTGGATGTCAAAAACATTCTCTTCTTTTCGTGCACCACGCCCCTCACCCCCCAAGTCGATTATCCAGATGTCATTCGCTGTGTCTACAGCCAGCTTTCGAAGTCCGACGAACGCTGGACCGTCCAACCATGATGACGCAGTGATGAACGAAATAACTGCTTGATCCTCGGGTGCTTGTTGGAAAGCTTTCCAAATTGCCCAGCGCCAGAAGTACACGTAAAGGTTGTACAAGGAAGCTTGGGCAGCAAAAATAACTCCTGTATCTTGTGCTGGCTTAATGACATCGTCGAACAGTGGCTGCTCCGTGTCGCTTCCTGATGTCACCCAACCCCCGCTCTCTGCGTTGACTCGGTCATAGGGTGGATTACCTATTGCAACTGTGATTCGTTGATCTGCTTTAATTTTTCGGGCTGCTTCTGCGGCCTCTGCAAGTACTTTGGCGTCTCCGAACAAACCAAACTTATTTTGCACAACGGGATCTGAAAGGGTATCTGTCAAATACACTCCGAGTTCATTGAGGTTTACGAGTTGGTCCTTGGCCTGCGCTAATCGCTGACCGATGCGCAGGTGAGCGACTGAATAAGGCCCTGGGAGAAGCTCAAACGCAAGCAGGTTTTTGGTTAAGTTTTTCGCGACTTGCTGGACACCTCCGGGACCGCGTTCAGTATGCGCTGTCTCCACCGCCTGGGCGATTACTGCAAGCGGATAAGTACCTGAACCAGCTGCAGGATCTAGCGTCACCACAGATTTTGATCCAAATCCAAGAGTCTGCTGAAATCTGCGGGTGAGCACGTCGTGAACCAATCTCACTTGACATTCCACGACATTCGTAGGGGTGTAATAAACTCCTGCCTGCTCACGAGCAGACGGATCGTATTTTGCAAGGAAGTCCTCGTAAAACCATAGCCATGGCTCACCTCGAGAGTCTTTCGAAGTTTGAATTGCCTGGATATCCATGCTGGAAATTAGTCGGACAATCGCTCCTAACTCTGGGGCAATATAGGCCATCAATTCCGGAATACCGATGATGGGACCGAGCGCCGCGGCCAAGACGTTCTTGTGCGAAAGGGCCAGAGCATCTTTCGCTTCCTGAAGTGTAATGACACCGTCCTTATTCAAATCTGCTTGTCCTGACAAACCCGCGATCGCCATAGAATAGGCGATAACCTGTGCCACATCACTAGCGAACTGATTCTCAGACGTAGTTTCATGTACTGTTGCGTTCCAAGCCTCCTGCCCTTGTATCACCGCGGCGAGATTGTTTGCGATCCCCTCTTCGAGTCTTATACGCAAGAAACGAGCCAGAGGAGCCAAACGCTCTGCAAGTTGGCTGACCCGCTTGATGGGAGTCGGTGTGGCAAGGAAGAATTTTTCAAGTAGGTCCTTTAAGGCTTGCGGAGACCACTCGTCTGCCCCGTCAAACGGCAAGTCGCATTCATCAATTTGGACACCGTTGATATAAAGTACGGCGGCTTCACCATTAGTGACGATGAGAGAATCGAGTTGAGAGAGTAGTTCCCATTGGTCTTTCTCTCGCCCTCGCCATTTTTCCCCGACGAGTGTATGCCCGGGTGCTTTCAACTCCACCCAGCCACACTGTCGATTGTTGATGGTCGCTGCAAAATCTGGACGAACCCCATCGAGTTGCGCTTCTCGAATCAAACCTAAACTACCTAGTCCCACAAGTTCGGTGAAATCACATAAGAAATTTGACAGTGGGACGGTGAGCTGAGCTTCGGGTTCAGCAGCAATGCTGAGGGATGTTGCTGATTTTGCTTGTTCTGAGTATTTACCCGCTAGAGAATCTACTGCCGAAATGTCCATTCTTTCATTCCTTTGTTAGGTAAGCACGCCGCAGATCGACCAGCTATAGCCTGAAAGATCCGATCTGCTCCAAAATACAGACTTGATAAGGGCATATTTGACTTGATACGAATCCAAAAACGCCATGAACACACCTTATCCAGTCCCATTAGCAAAAGTGCTAATACTCGGCAGGCCACGCTAGAATTTACTGGGATTGATCCCAAAATTTGAGTGAAGACCTGTCACTCCGCGGGTCACAATCGCGCAGGGCAACTTCAGTTTAGAGGCTTCTTTCGCACGTGCATTTGACCCTCGATCTTGATTCAAACTAAATAATCTAATCAAAACAACTGTTCATCACGATAAACGATGCGGTCGAATCGTCGGTAGAATCCGTATTGGCTCGTGGAAAGCCACCGAATAGAGTCATAATCCCAATTGCGACGTCTTTCACACCACCACTATCGAATCAGCACGGCAAGCTGTGTCTTGAGTTTTCCCTAAAAGTAGCTTTGTTAGTTCGAAACTGAAATTACAAATATCGCCGAGAGCGCTGAGAGCGAGAAGAAAAACCACCGATCGTTGCCCCAGTTTTAGGCTTACGACCAGGTGGTAGAGTTCCTCAGTATTGATCTCGAAACGGCAATGATCTCTGTGTCCTTTCCGTCAACGAAGGCAATATATTGCAAATCCCCAGGAATATCGAGGACTCTGAAAGATCGCCCAATCTCAAATTCTTTTTCATCAACTTCAAAAGTCTCGAGAACTTCGTATATTGGCTGGCCTTCAGAGTCTTTCATCTGTTTTCTTATCCAGTCCCACGTTTTGGTCCCCACAACACCGACGGCAGCACCAGTGCCACCGACGATTGTCAGCAGATTTCTTGGTCCACCGACTTTCTTTGAAAGTTCAATGATTATCTGATACCAGCCAAGATTGCTCATACATATAATTGTATGTCAAGCTGCACAGGAGCTTCTCACGCTATCTTTCACTGGTAGTGAACGGATCGATCCAACTATTTTACAGGCCTTCCTCATAAACATCAGACCAGTTTTTGCCGCATACATTATGTGGGAATATCCAAAATCCTTGAAACTGGATACGCTTTGATGATGAGCAGCTTTTGGCACACTTTCGCCCAATCTCCTTCAACTTCGACGACTCCGATACAAGTCGAGGTCACAAGTATCGGATCCAGTGTCTGGTCCGCTCCGCAAATAATTACAACGATGATTGCTTGCTTAGCGCTACTGATTTCGCTAGGAGCCTTGATCTGGCAGGTCGTCGCTTGGAAAAATTCCGGTCCACGAGTCGAAGTCAGCGGAGTTCAAGGGTTTTCATACGGCCCGTTGGGGACGTTTCGCTTGTTTAGCATCGACGTGAAGAACTCTGGCAGATTGGCGACTGTAGTGAACTACTTAAGGCTGCGCGCTGGAGAAAAAGACATTGTTTTCTTCCAAGAACGACTACTTGAAGGCAGATGGCCAGTTGAATTGCCGCCAGGAGGTGTAACATCTTTCAAACTTCGTATGAGTGAACTAGCCGAAATCTGTTTGAAAGATGGATGCGATATTATGCTACTCAGACCGCTGGTTGAAACCGGCCATGGTTCGTTCACAGGTGACTTTAGTAAGGCCTTTTACACAGATCTCCAGCGAGAAATCGAATCCCTTCGAGATTTAAGAAACAGTTCGGAATCTGAGTAGAGCGTGCCCATTTCGTGCCCACAATTGCCGGAAAATCGGCGTTACCACCTGCAATTTTAGGTGAGTGGGCACGCACCTCTTAACCTGCAGATTCCCCCGTGACCTGCAGGTTTAGTTACGGCTTCTACCCGTAAGGTCGCAGGTTCGAATCCTGCAGGGGGGACTTTTCATTTTCCCAGTTCAGGAGTCTTTTAGCCCGTAACCCTGGTATAGCTGACAAACCCGTGTTGGTCCCGCTCTACGGTGACTACCAATTCCCCACCCTCTCGGCGTTTGAAAGTGGCAACGGTGCGACGTTCGGGAATGAAGCGTTCAATGACGCAGTCTTCGATCGGGAAATGTTGTACCAGTCCAGCAAGGGACCATTCTTCATCGTCTACTTCGGCAACTAGTCGCGCCAGTTTCGGAAGCACATCGTTCAGTTCCGGCACCGGCACGGTGAGTGGGCCGTTGGCGTCGCGAAAGTTCTCTAAGGCCAGCACCAGTCGGGATCCGGCTTTATTGAATGGCGCGGAGTAGAAGGTCGCCCCTAACCCGAAGATTTCATAACCTGCGGCAATCACGTCGTGGCAGACGCGGACGATGGTGGAGACTTGCTCGGCTCCGACGTCATAGGGCACTTGTTCCGTGGTGAAGCTGCTCAGGCCATGTTCTTCGCCGAAGGAACGGAACCCGTGAGCTGCGGTGGGGTTGAAACCTGGATCGTCTCCGAGTGGCTGCCAACGCCACAACAGGGTGGCGGGTTCTACGGCTACAGATGCCACGGGGAAGGTATCGCACTGGATGACACCGCGATCGGATTCGAATCTCAAAGTGCCAGCGTCGTATGCCCAGGTGTAGTTTTCGCCCAAGTGCGCTACCAGGAAGTCACCGAAGGCTTCTTGCTTTGCCTGCGCCGTGAGGGTTGATCGCTGTCCAACACGCCTAATCTCCGGAATCATGACCGTGAGACTAGCATCACAGCGTCATGATTGCAGGAGTGAATTACTACAGGAACCGCGCGACGATAACCCACTTGCCCAACGCATGGTCATACTCAGCAGCAATGCCCACGCGAGAAAGGTCGCCGTTGAGCATGATGTCACGGTGCGATGGGGATTCAATCCACATCGGAACGGCCATGCCGAGGTTGGGAACTCGCGCGAGGATCTCGTAGTAATCGCCAACTTGGTGATCCAGCGTGTGGTTAGCCACTTGGCCTTGTGCGTGCACATAAGCGCTATCTGCGAGCCCGAAGTCAAACTGGACCGGCTGCAGGCCACGCCCAATGCGCTCGCCATTCATCTGCGCCAACAGGGTATCCACAATGCTGTTCCCGGCTGCTGGGGCCGGTGCAGCCACCCACGGCAATCCAGGGATATTCAGAGGTGGGAGCTGAATCACTGGCAGCGGAGGCAGCTGTGAACTCCCGACCACTTGTGCGCCCGCTGCCGGGGCTAGTATCGCCGAGGTACCGATGATGGTGGCGGAGACAAGCACTTTTGCGAAGCTGGAAGTCATAGGAAGTTAGGCCTTCGGATGGTGTGTTGAGCAAGAATCTTTATTTACCCTAGCGCCTTGGCTATCAGATCTTCTACACCAGCAAGGAAATTAGGTGGCGGCAGGCGGCTATTGACGTCGATAAGCACCCGGCAGGCAACACCGTAAGATGAAGACCAACCGTCAACCATAAGGAGAACCATGGCACTTCCCCTCCCCAGCCCAGATGCCCGTGCGGTAGTCACCGGCGCAAGCCAAGGAATCGGCATGGCGATGGCACGCGACCTCGCCACCATGGGCCACAACCTGATCCTGGTCGCACGCCGTGAGGACGTGCTGCAGGAATTTGCCGACGAGCTCCAGCGCACCTACGGTATCACCGCCGAGGTGTACGCGTGCGACCTCGCTGAGCACGACGCCCGCCGCGCTTTTATCGACGCCATCGACAACCGGCACATCTCAATTCTGATCAACTCCGCCGGCATCGCCTCCTTCGGCCCGTTCATGAAGCAGGACTGGAACTACGAGCTCACCCAGTTCCACCTCAACGCCACCGCATGCTTCGAACTCACCCGCGCAGTGCTGCCTGGCATGCTCGAGCGAAACGAAGGCGCAATCTGCAACGTTGGCTCACTGGCCGGAGACATGGTGATCCCCAACAACGCCACGTATATCTTCACCAAGTCTGGGCTGAACAAGTTCACGGAGGCGCTGCACTATGAGCTGCGCGGCTCCGGAGTGACCTGCACCTTGTTGGCACCAGGGCCAGTCCGGGAGGCAGTAGTACCGGAAGATCAGAAATCGATTGTTGATCGAGTTGTTCCCGACGCTGCCTGGACCACCTACGAATCCTGCTCCCGCGAAACACTCGAAGCCATGGCTGCCGGCAAACGACGCGTGGTGCCGGGACCGCTCGCCAAGCTCATGGAAGTGGTCACTAATATCGCCCCAACGCGGGTTATCGCGCCGATCATCGGCGGAATCTACAAGAAGATGGGCTAAACCAAAGTGCACGAAGAAGTACCTTTCAAGAACGACCGCCTGGTGTGGGTGGACCTGGAGATGACGGGACTGGATCCACAGCGCCACGTGATCGTGGAGATTGCTGCCCTAGTCACCGACGCCAACTTGAACATTCTGGGTTCCGGCGTTGACCTTGTTGTCCACGCCACCGAAGCCGAACTAGCCGAAATGGATGACTACGTTCGGGGCATGCATACCGACAACGGCCTGCTGCCAGAAATCCAGGCTTCGAGTTTGAGCCTTGCCGATGCTGAAGATGCAGTACTCGCGCTTATTGCGGAACATTGCGATCCGGCGCATCCCGCCCCACTGGCCGGCAATTCAATCGCCACTGACCGCACCTTCATCCGCGCATACATGCCGCGTCTTGACGAAGCCCTGCATTACCGCATGGTGGATGTTTCCTCCGTCAAGGAGCTTGCTCGCCGCTGGTATCCACGGGTCTACTTCGCGCAACCTGACAAAGGGATGGCGCACCGCGCACTGGCGGACATCGTGGAATCGATTCGGGAATTGGACTACTACCGTCGCAGCATCTTCACCGCGAGCCCTGGCCCTAGCTCGGAGGAAGCTACCTCCTGCGCCGAAGAATCAGTAGCTGCCTACCAGCGGTTTTTGTAAATTGTTAGCAGTGCGTTAATATGAATTCCGCTGCTTAATTGCAGCGATGGTGGCTGTAGTTCAGCTGGTAGAGCACCAGGTTGTGATCCTGGGTGTCGCGGGTTCGAGTCCCGTCAGCCACCCCAAAGAAATGCCCCCTGATCTGCAGAAATGCGGTTCAGGGGGTTAGTTTTTTGCGTTGATTCCGGCGTGGGTCGATCGTAGTTGGTACGCACAACTGAGCGTTATTCCAAGACTCTCACCGAAGCGCCACCGAATCCCGCACCTTTAGTTTAAGAAAAGCCGGGCAACACACTGACTGTTTCCTGCTATCTAATTGGAGCCGTCGTCCGCAGTAGATGCCTTCGGTAAGTTCGACCGTAGACGTATACCGACGGAAGGGATCAGGGTTACTTCAGATGAACAAAAGATCAACTGCACTCCTAGTGTCGGCATTGAGCCTCGCCTCCGCCGGCACCCTTAGTGGCTGTGGCGGATCACCGGAAAGCACTGGATCCACAGGCGCTAAGCCAATCACTTCCCTTGCCCCTGGCGAAAGCCTTCCGAGCACTTCTTCAGCTTCTCCGGAGACCTCCGTCGCCGAAACGAGTTCAGATACCCCGTCAACTCAAAGCGACGAGCCTCGTAGCGCAACCCCGGTTGATGGCATCCCCCGCGAAACGGACTACAACAACGCGGACGTGGAGTACGTCGCTGAGTCAAGCATCCGAGCAGAGCGTATGGCACAGGCCGCGGAAATCTACCTGGCGCGCGGCGGAACTTCCGAGAAAGGGAAGGCCATTGCGCAACGAGTTAAGGCTCAGCAGTCGAACCTAATTCAGCCGCAAAACGAGCTTTTGACAACGTGGGGCATTGATAATCCACAAACGGTCTTCCCTGCACATCCGGCAGGAATTCCGACCGCCGAGCAGGTGGAGAGCCTCAATTCTTTGGAGGGTAAAGCTGCAGACGATGCTTTCCTCGGGCTTGTTTCAGCGAATCTAGACGGCGCTGTTGAATCAGCCCGTAGCCATGTCTCGGCAGGATTCCACCCCGAGGTGAAGGAAGCTGCCCAGCTAGTCATAAACGAGTACGAAAAGGAAAAGGCCTCCATTACGGAGGCCCAGCAGGTTTAAGCGTTACCGGCTTTCCATTCTCCCCATGGGATGTTCCAGTCTCCAAGGCCGTCATAGCCCGACAGGGTGCCGCCTAGGGTGTTCTGCACAACGACGACGTCGCCACGCTTGAAGTTCTGCTGGAACCAAGCAGCATTTTCGGTGGAGACGTTTACGCAGCCATGCGAGGTATTCTGACTCCCCTGCGCCCAAACCGACCATGGGGCGGCGTGCACGAAAATGCCCGAATAGCTCATCTGTGTGGCGTATTGCACTGTGGTCTTGTAGCCGCCAGCGTCAAGAGCCAAGCCATAGGTGGTGGAATCCATGACCATCGATTGGTGCGAATCTCCGATGATGTAAGTGCCATTCGGTGTCGGCCATTGGCTCGATCCAAGTGAAACCGGGATTGATTTGACTACGTTTGCGCCATCATAAATGGTCATAGTCTTGGTGTTGTCATCAACAACAGCCTTGTAACCAGCGGCGATGTTGAAACTAGTGGCGTTATCTTCACTGCCATAAACACCGCCACCGAGGTCCACACCGTAGATTTTGACATCAACCTTCACCTTTGTGCCCTCAGGCCAGAACTCGGCGGGACGCCAACGCACCTCATAGTCATTGAGCCAATAGAACGCGCCCTCGACCTTGGGCTCAGTGGTGATAGTAATCGCCTCTTGCGCGGCGCGACGGTCCACAATGGGCGTCGAGAAGCGCATGCCGATGGTCTGACCGACACCAACATTGGAGTCCTCCAGCGGGGACAACGACACAAACGCCGTTCCCGCCGGGTTCATAGTGGAGAACGTCGAAGTGGTTTCCGTCCCGTTAGATCCCGTGGCGGTTACCGTATAAGTCCGGTAGTAGCCGAGAACTTCAGTGGTTTCCCAGGTTTTCTTATCTGCGGAGAGTTTACCTTCTACCACCTTGCCGGATTCATTAGTCATCGTGACTTCTTCCAGCTCATCTTCTAGCGCTTTCACCAAGATGGGCTCCGCAGGGCTCACGTTCTCAGCGCCATCCGCGACAGACACCGCAGGTGCCAGCTTCTCGACGGCCGCAGTACCATCTCCCTGCGCCGTTTCACCAGCACTTGACGAATCCGCACCACGATCAATTGTGCAGCCAGCAAGCGACACCACTAAACCAAGGGCCACTACAAGAGCAGCGATGGACTTTCCCATTTATCCTCCGCGCCTCAGCACAATACTTTTCCAGTCATTGAATCTATACCGTCGACAAAGGAAAACCTTACCCAAAACACCCTTTTAACTACATCAACCCGTGCTAGGGTAACCACAAACACCAAAACACGTTCTGACCTGCCGATTTTACTTGCACCGTTAGAAGCTGTTATATTTTTCTTCGTTGCCAACGAGGCCAGAACATTAGTTCCAGCCCGATCAACATGCGCCATTAGCTCAATTGGCAGAGCAACTGACTCTTAATCAGTGGGTTCGGGGTTCAAGTCCCTGATGGCGCACAATAAAGCCCCAGCTAGACAGTGGTTTTCACTGAAACTAGCTGGGGCATTTTTGTTTTACCCCCCCCTACCCCCGATTTCGTTCCAACGCATTGGGTGACGATCTACACCCACAAACAAACATCGACAAGATGGCTGCGACTCATCGGTTGTAGCGCGCTCAAGCGCTCCTATCGCGACGAGATCCGTGCCGTCGCCCCGGACGTGAAGTTTGTTCACGTACACGGCAGTGACGAGCTATTGCAATCCCAGCTGGATACTCTTGAGCCCCTTGATCACGATGAAGCGGGGCACGTGTTTGATATCACCGCCGCTCCGCAGCAGTTGGTATCAGAGGCGAGCTCGTGAATTGGAGTCTAGGAAATCCTAGTAACTGGCTGTGGGGACGTATTGTTTTACCCCACAGCTTTCCTGTGTGAATACACTTAGGAAGTATGACCGGTCCAAACCATTCAAAAACGCCACAACAGCGCAATGTCAGCCGCGCATTAATAGTGGTTGACGTTCAAAACGATTTTTGCCCCGGCGGGACCCTTGCCACCGAAGAAGGTGGAAACGTAGCCAAGAAGATCGCAGCGCTGCTGAGCAACCAGGATGACTATGCTGTTGTCGTCGCCACGCAGGATTGGCACATTGACCCCGGGGAGCACTTCTCCGATGCCCCGGATTTTGTGAATTCTTGGCCCGTGCACTGCGTTGCGCAATCGGATGGCGCCGACTTCCATCCCGCGCTCCAAGGCTATCCCTTCGATGCTGTTTTCCGGAAAGGCGAATACGCAGCCGCCTATTCTGGTTTCGAGGGCGCCGATCACGGCACCAGTCTGAACGAATATCTGCTCGAACACGCCATCACCAATGTAGATATTGTGGGTATAGCAACCGATTATTGTGTGCGGGCGACAGCCCTTGACGCGGTAGCCAACGGCTATGTAGTGCGAATTCTCACTGACTACGTGGCGGCAGTTGCCGAAACTACCGGCGTCGCTGCCCTCAGCGATATCGCTCGCGAAGGTGCCACCGTGGTCGACGGCAGCTCACAAAACTAATTTCCTGTTTAAACGATGGCCTGTCAACCGGGAAGCCGAAGGGATTTAAATATTATTAACTCTGTGGAAAACAAGCACGCGCTTCTCATCGTTGATACTCAAAATGACTTCTGCCCCGGCGGGGCTTTGCCGGCAGAAGGAGGCAATCTAGTCGGTGAGAAGATTGCGGACCTGGTCATGTCCGATCACGGTTATGACTACGTGCTGGCCACTCGAGATTGGCATATTGACCCCGGTCCACACTTTTCCAAGAAGCCCGACTTCGTGGATACCTGGCCAGTCCACTGCAAAGCGGGCACCCTCGGGGCAGAATTTCACCCGGCTCTCGAGCTCGCATTTCAGGAACTTCCCCCAGATGCGGAATTCCTTAAAGGCCAGTACACGCCGGTGTACTCCGGGTTTGAAGGTAGCTGCAACGGTGTGTTGCTGGAGGACTACTTACGCGAAAAGGGAATAAGCCACCTTGATATCGCGGGCATAGCCACTGACTTTGTGGTGCGCGAAACCGCGATGGACGCAATCCGACGTAAATTCCGCGTCCGGATACTCACAGACCTAGTAGCCCAAATCAACGCAGATTACGGTCAGCTGGCGTTAGATGAGCTCAGCGAAGCCGGAGCCGAATTGGTTTAGCACCGAACTAGGTGGCCAAGAGTCCCCTATTCCTTAGACAGCACAACAAAAATGCCCAGCTAATACGGCTGGGCATTTTGACTGTGCTGTGAACTAAGCGCGCTCAGCGAGCATCCGCTGGATCTCCTTGAGATCGCGCTTCTTCTGGCGAGAACGCGCGACAGAGAGGGCAATCAGGCAGACAACAACAGCAGCTGCGCCACCCAGGACTGCCTGTACCTTTGGTTCTTGTACCTTATCCGCAGCGGAACGCTTTGCGTCTCCTACGAGCGCCTGCGGACGGCTGCGATCGGCGAGTTGGTCGAGCGTGCTAGCGAGCTGACGTCGGGTGCGCTCAATATCGCGCTGGATGTCATCAATGTTGCGTGCCACGAGGAATCTCCTGGTTCATTGTTGTGCGGTTTATCGTTTTGACTCTACCGTCAAAGGTAGTCGACGTGCAGATTTCGCGCATACACAGCAGGACTTTCTGCTACTGCACGCTAAAGTAGGACATATGACTGAAGCGATTCGACTCGAACCTGGCACCACTGCCCCCGAATTCAGCCTCACAAATGACGAGGGTGGCACGACCTCCCTGCAGGACTTTGCTGGCAGCCGCGTCGTCCTATTTTTCTACCCTCGCGCTAATACGCCTGGTTGTACCAAAGAAGCCTGCGATTTCCGCGACTCCTTGGCACCACTGAATGATGTCGGCATCCAAGTCGTGGGTATTTCCCCAGACAAGCCGGAAGCGCTGGCCAAGTTTCGGGCGGATCATGGGTTGAACTTCCCGCTCCTTTCCGATCCGAATCGCGAAGTCCTAAAGGCCTATGGCGCGTTCGGGGAGAAGAAGAACTACGGCAAGATCGTCGAAGGCGTCATTCGCTCCACTTTCCTTGTGGAGGCTGACGGGACCATCGGACTTGCTCTGTACAATGTGCGCGCCACCGGCCACGTCGCCCGCGTGCTCCGCGAATTGGATGTGACCCCATAGGGACCATGTCGGAGATCCTCGTACCCCGGCGCCGTCCGGCACAACAACGCAGTCGCGAGAAGTTCTGCCGCATTCTGGCTTCCGCGCGCGCAGTGCTTGTCGACGTCGGTTTTGAGTCCTTCACTTTCGATGAAGTAGCAAAGCGCGCTGAGGTACCCATCGGCACGCTCTACCAGTTCTTCGCCAATAAGTACGTACTTATCTGTGAACTTGACCGAGAAGATACCGCGGCAATTGTGGAAGAACTGAACAATTTCTCTCAGCGTGTACCCGCGCTGCAATGGCCAGAATTCCTCGACGAATTCATTGACCACCTCGCTAAACTCTGGCGTGAGGACCCGTCACGGCGGGCCGTGTGGCACGCAATCCAATCCACTCCGGCGACCCGCGCCACTGCTGCGGCCACGGAAAAGCAGATGCTGGAGATCATCGCGGAAGTCATGCAGCCGCTCGCCCCCGGGACTCCCCTACAAATGCGGCTAGGGTTGGCCGGCATTCTGATCCACACCGTGACCTCGTTGCTGAACTTCGCAGTGCGCGAATCTACAGAGGACGAGTATTCCTTCGAAGCGACCGTAGTGGAGATCAAGAGAATGCTGGTGGCGTATCTCTTCGCCGTCGCCACGGTTTAGGTCACTCGATACCCAGCACGCACACCGCCGTGGCGTAGTCACCATCGTGGCTAATGGAGATTTCTACGGTGGCGTCGACAAGCGATTGCTGCAGGCGGACCCTCCCCCACTGATCCTGCTGCACCACCACCTGACTCCAGATCGTTTCTGCAGCCACTGGCGGCCTACCGTACATCGACTGGGACCACGCCTTAACAAAGGCCTCTTTGGCGGCCCAGCAGCCCGCTAGATGCTGTTCTCGGCTCGGTTTGCCCAGCGCACGGCGCAGCTCAGTTGGATGAAACACCTCGCCAAAGTGGGAACCCGGCCGAGCGAGCTGCTCCGAGAAGCCGGGAATGTGAACGAGGTCGATGCCAACGAAGTTACGCATAGCAACCAAGCTTAAAGACTTTCCATCATTATCCTACGGAAAGTACTTGCCATTCTGGAAAGTTGTTTCTATAGTTGAGATAACACTTCGACCAGGAAAGGCTCATTCCATGACCACTCCAGACCAAGCCCGCGAACAAATTCATCTCGCCGATTCTCTCGCCCATCGCGCAAGCAGCTTTAACCCAGTGTGGATCACTTACGTCGCTATTTGCGCAGCCGGTTCCTTTTTCATCATGGGTAAGCATTGGGCACCAAATTCCCTCATTCCCATGATCCTCAGCCTTAGCTGGGTGGTGGCTTTCATTGCCATGATTGGTGTCTTCGCCATGATTCAGCCTGCAGCTCGCCGCGGCTTCAGCAAACGCTGGGGAATTATGATGGTCCTTTGGACTGTCACATGGACACTCACGACAATCTTGGAACCGACCCTCAATGTGGCGATGTCGCTGTCAACTGCGTTCCTATTGCTGGCCGTTGCGGGTCCTATCTGGGAAGCTATTGCGAATCGGACAGTCCGATGAGCTCGCACCCACGTTTGGATCTCGACCCAGCATTCGGAAACCCCTTACGCTTTTCCCTCGTAGCTGCGCTGTCTGGCGTGGATTACATGGTATTCAAAGATCTGCGCGACTACATAGCTACCACTGATTCCACGTTGTCGAAGCACGCATCTGCTTTGGAAGAATTGGGATACGTAAAGATCAAGAAGGGCTTTGTGGGAAAGAAGCCCCAAACAAAATTGTCTCTCACCAGCGCCGGCCTTAAGGCATGGAAGGCCCACCTAGTGGCGCTTAGAGAGATTGCCGGCTAGCCCACGGCCACAACTAGCAGCAAAAAGCAACAGCACCCAATGGATTTTCCATCGGATGCTGTTGCTTCCCTAACCCAAGGTTTTAGTGGACTTCAAATCCGGCCGCACGGAACTTTCCGCGAATTTCGGCCATGCTCTCTGCGGTCGGCGGAGAAGTTTCAGTCAGGCTGTAGTGCATATCAAGTTCCCGCCACTTGTCAGCTCCCATGTTGTGGAACGGCAGGACCTCAACGCGCTCAACGTTTGTTTTCCAGCGACTAACAATATCCACAACTTGTTGGACGTTTTCCGCAGAATCCGTCAAACCTGGAACTACCACGAAGCGGATCCAGACTCGCTTTCCAAGCGCGCTGAGTCGATCACCAAAATCAACGGTCGGCTGCAGCTGACGCCCAGTCACCTGCTGGTAGGTTTCTTCGTTACCGGATTTCACATCAAGCAGAACAAGATCGAGATTCTCTAAATCCTGGTCAGTGAGGCGAGTTCCTAGGAAACCTGAAGTATCGATGCACGTGTGGATACCCGCATCATGCACCATCTTCAGCAAGCGTCGGGTAAACGCAATCTGGAAAAGGGGCTCGCCACCGGAGATGGTCAGCCCGCCACCGGAGGCACTGAACACTGCTTTGTAGCGCTTAATGCGCTTGTAAACAGCCTCAATTGGCTCCAAGGTGCCGGTCTTCATCTCCATGGTGTCCGGGTTGTGGCAATACAGGCAGCGCAGCGGACAACCAGACATGAACAACGTCATGCGGGTGCCGGGACCATCCACGGAGGTCACTAGCTCCCAGGAGTGGATTAGCGCCACGTCACCGGTTCTGCGGGCTGCGAGCAACTCTTGCCGGTTTTCAGTTTCGAGGAGCTCACCTCCGCTGATTCCGGCAGCGACGCCGCGGACCTTCTCCCCGACTGAGGGTTCGAGGAGAACTACGCCTGTAATGCCATCGGCCATAGAGCTTTAGGATCCTTCGTGGAAGGTACGGGAAATGACGTCAAGCTGCTGTTCCTTGGTCAGCTTCACAAAGTTCACTGCGTAGCCAGAAACACGAACGGTCAAGCTTGGGTACTTCTCTGGGTGCTCGACAGCATCTTCAAGGGTTGCGCGATCAAGCACGTTGATGTTGGCGTGGTACAGACCAGCCTCCATGTTGTGCTCCGCACGGTTCTTCTTCATGTTCTCGAGGCGCTCGTCGAAAGTATGTGTAGCCATTAGAGTGATCTCCTTCTTAGGAAGTGGTTAGTTGGCAGGGTCCATGATGAAGCCAGCATCCAGCACACCAACGAGGTTAGTGATGCGTTCTTCTGACGTACGTCCCAAACCGGATGGCGTGATCGTGTTGGTCAGCGAGATGCCGTCGAGAGCATCGTTGTAGTCCAACTTGCCCACGGACAGCATCGAAGCGACCATGCCGTGGTTATCAGCACCGTTTTCTGGGTTTGCACCTGGTGCGAACGGGGTGCCAGCCTTGTGGCCGGATGGGAACGCGCCGGTTGCCTTGCCGTAGACCACATTGGAGGTAATGGTCAGGACAGACATGGTTGGCAGGGCATTGCGGTACATCGGGATGGCCTTGATCTTTTCCATCACGGTGTGGACAACGGTGGCGGCAATGTCGTCGGCACGGTCGTCGTCGTTGCCGTACAGCGGGAACTCCCCCTCGGTCTTGTAGTCCACTACGAGACCAGTTTCGTCGCGAATCGGGGTGACCTTAGCGTACTTAATTGCTGCCAAGGAGTCTGCAACGATGGACAGACCTGCAATGCCGCAGCCCATGGAGCGCAGGATGTCGGAGTCATGCAGCGCCATTTCGATGGACTCGTAAGCGTACTTGTCGTGGCAGTAGTGGATGATATTCAGGGCTTCGACGTAAGTGCCGATTACCCAGTCCAGCATGTCCTCGTACTTAGCCCAGACCTCATCGAAGTCGAGTGGGCCGTCGCCGTCGATTGGAGCAAAGCCTTCTACGATCTGCTTGCCGGAGACTTCGTCACGGCCGCCGTTGATTGCGTAGAGCAGGGACTTCGCAGCATTGACGCGTGCGCCGAAGAACTGCATTTGCTTGCCGACGCGCATTGGTGAGACACAGCATGCGATGGCTGCATCGTCGCCCCACTTGTCGCGGATCTGCTTGTCTGACTCGTACTGGATCGAGGAGGTCTCGATGGAGATGTGAGCACAGAACTTCTTGTAGCCCTCAGGAAGCTCAGGATCCCAGAAGATGGTGATGTTTGGCTCTGGGGATGGGCCGAGGTTTACCAGGGTCTGCAGCAGACGGAACGAGGTCTTGGTGACCATATGACGGCCGTCGTCAGCGAAGCCTGCATCGGACCAGGTGGCCCAGTATGGGTCGCCAGAGAAGATCTGGTCGTAGTCTTCGGTACGCAGGAAGCGGACGATGCGCAGCTTGATAACGAGCTGGTCGATGATCTCCTGTGCATCAGTTTCCGTGATCAGGCCCTTGGCCAGATCGCGCTCGAAGTAGACATCGAGGAATGCGGACAGGCGACCGACGGACATTGCGGCGCCGTCCTGGGACTTGATGGAACCGAGGTAGCCAAAGTAGGTCCACTGCACAGCTTCTTTAGCGGTGGTGGCTGGGCCGGAGATGTCGAAGCCGTAGGACTGAGCCATCGCCTTCAGCTTCTTCAGAGCCTTGATCTGCTCGGAGTGCTCTTCGCGGAAGCGTGCCCAGTCCTCGTTGAATGGCATATCCGCAACACTGTCACGGCTTTCCGTCTTCTCCTGAATCAGTGCATCTACGCCATAGAGCGCGACGCGGCGGTAATCGCCGATGATACGGCCACGGCCATAGGCATCCGGCAGACCGGTGATGATGTGCGAGGAACGAGCCGCGCGAATACGTGGGGTGTAGATGTCGAAGACACCATCATTGTGGGTCTTGCGGTAGCGAGTGAAGATCTTGGCAACTTCTGGATCCGGCTCTTTGCCGGCTTCCTTGATTGCCTGCGCAACCATGCGCCAGCCACCGTTAGGCATCATGGCACGCTTGGTTGGCTCGTCGGTTTGCAAGCCGACGACAACGTCATCATCTTCAGAGATGTAACCAGCTGGGAAGGCGTCGATATCGGACGGGGTGTGCGTATCGATGTCGTACACTCGGCGCTCACGCTCTGCGGCCAAGTACGTGGAATCTAGGTGTTCCCAAACGCGCTTGGTCTTTTCGGTTGGCTCAGCAAGGAACTGAGCATCGCCATCGTATGGCGTGTAGTTGCGCTGAATGAAGTCACGGACATCGATTTCTTCAACCCAATTGCCGGGGGTGAAACCCTCCCATGCAACGTCCGAGCTTTCAACATTAAACTTACCCATAAAATAATAACCTTTCAGGTTGGGAAGCATATTTTTTTGAGATATTTGTCAATCTCAAAGTTTTAGATAGTTGATCACTTTTCAGCGACCAATTAAGTTTTCAAGTCAACGCACTCACACAGCTTTAACCGCCTCAAACGGGGCAATGTGAAGTTAGCGGATCTAATGTGTCCATTATATCCGCAGAATCGATTCAGATCCAGTTCGGGCCACTATTTTTTTCAGCGCCTGGCAGTTAACGGGATCAGCCCCAATCCCCCACCACATCGAGCCGCTATCCTCGCACTCGAACCAAGTAGCGGTACACCGTGGCTTCCGAGACGCCCAGCTTGGTTGCGGTCGCCGAAATTCCACCCTTGAGCAGGTAGAATCCTGCATCGTCCAGCTCGGCGACAATGTGCAACCGATCATCAAGACTAAGGTTATCCACATCCGCACCATGCTTCACAAGTACCGAACTGAGCATGGACTCAAACAGAGTATCTAGGTTGGAATGCAGGTTTTCCATTGTGGCATCTTGCGAGTCAGCCTCCTGCATGTTGCTCGTCATTTCTTCAACGGCCCGCTGCTTAACTTCGTCGATTGTAGGCAATCCATCAAATGCATCAGGTTGCCCAAATTGATCCGAAATTGGATCTGGAATTGGCAGGTCATCAACAAACTGCTCATAGCCCTCCGCAATTACCGGCGAGGCGCCACCAATTTGCGGTCCGATAAAACGCTGAAATTGCACGAAGTCAGTGATATCAACATTGGTGCAAATCATTCCGATAAGCTCATCGTTTTCATCTCGGATAAAATAACTGGAAGAACGACAAATGCGCCCAACTCCATTGACTGCTCGATACCCGGCCACGTAAGGCACGGAGGAACTCGCCCCTTGACGCATGAACCATAGCGCGAAGTTTGTGACCGGCCCGCCCATTTTCCGACCGCTGATGTGGCCATTAACGATGGCAATAATCGACTCGTCCGGAACCGTGAGATCGTGCAGCACAATCTCACAGTTGGGCCCGACTGCTTGCCCCAAAAACTCCACTAGCGGAACGTAGCGAGCATAAAGGTCGCGCCGATCCTTCACCGGGGGCGAGGTGAGTAGGCTCTTCATTGATCTGGGTGCAAATTTCATTGTCTTCACTCTTTTTGGCGTCGATTTCGGTATAGGTATCGGCGGGCTATACAGCCCGCCGATTACACGCTCTCAATCGTCCTTATTGGGTAGACCTTACCCCTATGAGCATGGAAGAAGTACGGGAAATACGACCTTCGCCAAACCGCCGGAGGAGGTTTCACGGTACTTGTAGCTCATGTCCTTGCCCGTTGCGTACATCGTTGTGATGACCGCATCGAGGGAAACTGCTGGAGCAGACTCGCGATTCATAGCCATAGTGGCTGAGTTGATCGCCTTTACAGCACCGATAGCGTTTCTTTCCACACAAGGAACCTGTACCTGCCCGCAGATCGGATCACAGGTGAGGCCGAGGTTGTGTTCCATGCCGATTTCCGCAGCGATGCAAACCTGCTCAGGGGTGGCACCGAGCAGTTGAGCCAGACCTGCGGCAGCCATAGAACAAGCCACGCCAACTTCGCCTTGGCAGCCAACCTCTGCACCAGAGATGGACGCATTCATCTTGTACAGTGCACCAATCTGCGTGCAGGTGAGGAAGTAATCTGCGTATTCCTTCTCACCAACTGGGGCGATGAACTCGTTGTAGTAAGCCAAAACAGCTGGCACAACGCCACAGGCACCATTAGTTGGAGCAGTCACCACGCGACCACCGGAAGCATTGGTTTCACAGACTGCAATTGCAATCATGTTTACCCAGTTGACGCTGGTCAGTGGGCCGACTTTACCGGTTTCCTGATGGGATTCCAGGCGTTCCTTCAGCGCCTTTGCACGGCGAGGGATACGCATTGGCCCAGGCAAAACACCTTCGGCCTTTTCACCGCGTTCGGTTGCTTCCTGCATGACGTTCCACACCTTGGCCATGTGTGCCTTAACAGCGGCTTCCCCATGGGCTTCGATCTCGTTCGCCATGGCGAGCTCTGGGATGCTGATGTTGTGCTTCTCACACAGACGCAGCATGGTATCGGCAGTTGGGAATGGGTATGGAACTGGTTGGTGCGTGGTACAGCGCTTGCCTACTTCGTCCGCCGGCACGATGAAACCGCCGCCGATCGAGCAGTATGCCTTGGTCAAAATGACTTCATCACCGCGGTAGGCAGTGACCGACATGGTGTTTTCGTGTGCAGGGTGGAAGTCATTGTGGAAGATGATGCCGTTTTCGCCATCAAAGTCCACTTCCTTTTGGCTGCTACCAATTTGAATCTTGCTGGTAGCACGTACGGTGTCCAAGAAGATAGGGATTTGATCGATGTCCACCGTCTCTGGTTCGAAGCCAGCAAGGCCCATGATGATGGCGTCATCTGTCGCATGTCCCTTTCCGGTGAGGGACAAGGAACCGTATACAGCCGCTTCAACCCGATCGACCACATCGATGAGCTCACTTGATTCCAACTCGTCGACGAAGGCCTTTGCTGCCTTCATTGGGCCCAGGGTGTGAGAGCTTGAGGGGCCGATGCCGATCTTGAACATTTCGAAGATGCTAATGAACATCTTGATTCACTTCCGTTTCTTTCCTGATGCTCGAACTAGAAAGCCTGGATGATGTTGTAAACGATGGTGCCGGCGGCAATGAAGCCGATGAGCCAGACGAAGTAGTTGCTGAAGTGGCCGCTGAAGCGCTTCAGGGCAGGGACCTTCATCATTGCGTACTGAGGCAGGAGGAAGAGAAGGATGGCGATCGTTGGGCCACACAGAGTCTCGATCATGCCCAGGATAGATGGGTTAGCCCAGCCGGTGAGCCATGCAGTGACGAGCATGAAAACGAGGGTGAAAGTTTCCAGTGCTTTGCCCTGAGGGCCTTTTCCTGCAGATACGCGCTTGACGATGCCTTCGAAACCTTCTGCAGCACCGAGGTAGTGGCCCAGGAAGGACTTTGCGACGGCGATGATTGCGACGATCGGGGCAACCCAACCGATCACTGGGTCATCGAAGTGGTTAGCAAGGTAGGACAGGATGGTGATGTTCTGTTCTTTTGCTTCTGCAATGTTCGCTGGGGTGAGGGACAGCGCGGTGGAAAAGACGAAGAGCATAACTACGACGACCATGAGCAGTTCAGCTGCAGCAAGGATCTTGCCGGTCTTCTTGTCGGAGTGAGCACCATAAATCTTCTTGTTCTCCTTGGCGAAGGAGGAGATGATTGGCGAGTGGTTGAAGGAGAACACCATCACTGGCACGAGCAGCAGGAGGGTTACTGCGAGTCCGTGGCCCGAGGCTGCGGCGACAGACTCAAGGTTGAAGGTGGTGAACAGCGCGCCGGTCCACTGTGGGATCAGGTACAGCGAGAGGGCAACCAGGATCGCGATGAATGGGAAGACCAGGACAGACATGACCTTGACCACGACATTCGCACCGAAGCGAACAATGACGATGAGACCACCGACGAGGATGAGGGACAGCAGCCCACGTGGTGGAACCGCCATGTGGAGCTGGTGCTGCATGAAGGAGGCCACCGTGTTAGTGATGGTCACGGAGTAGACGAGGAGGATTGGGTACACCGAGAGGAAGTACAGGATGGTCATGGCCATGCCGGCCTTTGGACCGAAGTGCTCTTCCACTGCCTCAGTGAGGTCTCCGCCCTCAGAAGAGGAGGAAAGGACGAAGCGGGTGAGGCCGCGGTGTGCCCAGAAAGTCATTGGGAATGCAACGAAGGTCATGATGAGCAGCGGGATAATGCCGCCGACGCCTGCGTTGATTGGGAGGAACAGAACGCCAGCGCCGATGGCGGTGCCGAAGAGGCTCAGCATCCATACGGTGTCGCCCTTATTCCATTTAGGGGCGGAACTGGAGGAGTTTGCGGATGGGGCGTCATCCATCTTGGAGCCATCTGGCTTGATTGCGATTGACATGAGGGGTTTTCCGATCGAGTGCGGAGTTAAGAGAAACTTTGCATTTCACTTGTCTACCCTTCGACGTTCGTGATGTGAAGCACAAATAATTTCTCAACTGACATGTTTCACACTAGTCGAGTTTGTCCAGTTTGCGAAAATCTTTTTAACATTTAGGGCCCTTTTGCGACCTTTTTCACATTGTTGAACAGGAGCACGAGGAGTCCTACACCTTAGATTTCAACGAAAAACGCACCATTTATACCGTTCTAGCTGCAATAACTTCAACACATAGTCCCATTGGTGAACATTGTTAGTTCTTTTGCACTTTTTGAGTCTGGGACATATTTTGCAATGAGAATTTTGCATTGGCTTCCCGCGCAAATTCTCGCAGCCGTACATTTCTGCAAAATTTGCTCGCAAATTTGAGCTGTGCCGACTCCTTTGGCTTCGATTCGACCGGAATGTCAGCCCCAAATCGAGAAAACTAGGCCGTGCGATCGCCGAACATCCCGTTACATCGCCGCGATGTGGTCGGCAATGAGTTAAAACGAGCACAAGTTTTCGCATCACTCCCCTTGCGCACTTCACGCCATCCATAACAGACGATAGCCTTAGGCAAAGAAACCCCATTTGGCAAAAGATGACGCACCAAAGTTTCTCGACGGTAACCGCGGCGGGGTCACCGAAAATGGCTTTTCCTTGAATTACTGTTCGCACTCTCAACAACGACTCTGGAGAGATCACGCTCCGTTACCAAGATGGACGGGGAGCAAAACAGTTGCAATCAGCGCCACCGGTTCTCCCAGAGCGCCGCAATCCAACTCAGACGGTAGATCGGAACTATTGCCAGCTGGTCGTTCGCCCATTTATTGGCAGCAGTCGGTGTGCGTCGAGTGTTAAACCTACTAGTAGCGCTAGGAGAAGCTGGAACAATCACATACATCGCGAAGTACGGCTAGTTCCGAAGGAAACAAATGACCCGGCTCATCGTCAGAATTGTCGTATTCCTAGGTGGAGCCTTGGGGCTGGTTTACAGCTCAAACAACCGCAAGAAACAACCAAACCCAAAAACAAGTAGCCGCGCTCCGGGAGATCGCCGGGTAGGCCCGTGCTTTTCGACGCCCCCAGCGCTCGCGCCCACCGCGACACAACAACAAGCCCCGCTCCCCGCCCCTAGCAGCTAAGGCATCGGGGGCGGGGCTGCGCCGCCGTCCGGGCTATGCCTGCATCACGCCGTCGATAAGCCGCGCGGATTCGGAGAGCAGCATCGCTGCCTCGCGTTCTTTGGCCACCGCGCCGGTGCCACCCAAGTTGCGATCAACGGGCTTTTCGTAGAGCGCAGCGCCGCCGTGCATGGCGCCGAGGACGCGGCGCAAACCGGCCTCCTCGCGGTCTGCGGCCGCGGCCTGCCAGGATGCCAGTCGGGAGCCCAAAGCAGCCTCAAACGCAGCCGGATGCACGATGGCGATCAACGCAGATACGTGTCCGAAGCCCAGAGAGGTAACCAGACCAGCCTTTGGTGCACGACTACGCAAGTCAAGCGCAGTACGCAACCACACCAAGTGTTCGTTCTTTGCCAAAGCAGGATCCACGCAGTCCAGGGAACGGTTTGGCGGAACCACGCCAGAACGCAGCACCTGAGTCAGCCCTATCATCTGGAAGGCCGCAGCACCACCCTTTGCATGGCCGGTTAGGGCCTTCTGGGAGATCACGAACAGTGGATTACCCTCAGTACGACCGATCGCGCCTGCGATGCGAGTGTGTAGATCAGATTCGTTCGGATCATTGGCTTCTGTCGAGGTGTCATGCTTGGAAATAATCGCAATTTCATCAGCGCTAACGCCCACGGCAGCCAATGCGTGGACCAATCGAGAATCCGTACCTCCACGCGCAGCACCCAGCGCACCGAGGCCAGGAGCCGGGATAGAGGTATGCGCGCCATCGGCAAAGGATTCGGCAAAGGCCACGACACCGAGCACTGGTAGCCCAAGATCAGCTGCTACCGAGGCACGCGCCAGCAGAATCGTGCCACCACCTGCGGATTCAACGAATCCGCCGCGACGACGATCGTTGGCGCGGGAGAAGAACTTGTCCTCGATTCCCTTGCCTCGCATCTCACCAGAGTCTGCCGTGGCTGCCATGTCGCCGAAGCCGGTGATGCCTTCCATGGACAGATCATCCAAGCCGCCGGCAACCACAAAATCGGCTTTGCCAAGGCGAATCTTGTCCATGCCTTCTTCTACGGACACTGCTGCCGTGGCACACGCGGCGACCGGGTGGATCATCTGTCCATAGCCGCCTACGTAGGACTGCATGACGTGGCCAGCCATCACGTTCGGTAGTGCTTCCTGCAGAATGTCATTCTGCCGTGGCTCAGCGAGCATGCCGTCGATGAACAAGGAACGCAGAGAGGCCATGCCACCCATGCCTGTTCCCTGTGTCGAGGACACCCGGGTTGGGTGCAATGAGCGCAGGATTTCCGCCGGAGTGAAACCGCTGGACAGGAAGGCATCCACCGTGCATACCAGGTTCCAGACGGCAACCCGGTCCAGGTTGTCCATCATGTCAGCTGGGATGCCATAAACCGATGGATCGAATCCCTCAGGGATCTGGCCACCGACGAAACGGGACATCGCCATTCGGCGTGGCACACGCACCGCGGAGCCTGCCTTACGGGTCACGATCCACTCCCCTGCCTCTGCGTCGAAGTGAGCCGTGGTGGTGTCGGGTTCCGAATCTACAAAGGTGCGGGCGGCAGCCTCATCGGAGACATTGAAGCTCAGGTCGCGGTCCAGGTAGACGGTAGTCAGCTCCGGCATGAGGTTATCCACCATGCCGAAGTCATCGTGGTACTGGCGCACGCCGACACGAGCAAGAACCTCGTCGTGGAAACGCTCGAAGATCTCTTCTTCTGCCACCGGTTCATCGGAAGCGTCGTACCAACCTGGCTTTGGATCCTCATCCCAGTGGATCAGCCCCATGGACCATGCCAGCTCGGTGACGCCAGCGGCGGAGAGGTCACCGTTCAGCTCGGCGTCGAAACGCGTCCGGGCAGATCCATACGGGCCCAGCTCGCCAGCACCAACGATGACCACCATGTCTTCGAGGCGTTGCGTTACCTCGAAGGACGGCGTGGTGGTTTCGAATCGGCGGTACGGGGTAGGCAGCGCCTTGAGCGTGCGTGGTTCCTCCACATCCTCCGCTTCGACAGCTGCTGCAGCCGCATTTCGTGCCAGCTCAGCCAAATCCAAATCCGCCTCGCCGAGACCACCGGTGAAGTCCTTGGTGATCGGATCCTGCGCAGCAGACTTACGGACCGTTGGCTCGATCTGAGAGAGCAGCTCCTCGGCGATCTCAGAGGTAGCGTAGGTGCGCACGCCAGCCGACTCCACAGCATCGACCAGCGGATCGTTGCCGCCCATGAGGCCAGTGCCGCGCACCCAACCGATGAGAGCGTGGACGAGGGAGGTACGAGCGCCCCAGACAGGTTCTGCATGCCAGCGGGTAACCAGCGCGTCAAGGGCGGCCTTGGACTCGCCGTAGGCACCGTCGCCACCGAAACGACCACGGTTCGGCGAACCTGGAATCACCACATGCAAGCGCTTGCCGATCTCAGTATCGACGCCGATTGCGGACAGCCCCGCGATGAGCCGCTCAACCGACCAGAGCAGCAGTCGCATCTGGTTCTCGGCCTGCGGGCCAGCATCCACAAGGGAACCGGAAACGCGAGGTGCCGCGAATGGGAACAGCAAAGTCGGAACCAGCGCAGCCTTCAGCACCTTCTTAGCACCGTTGACCGTAGCCGTCTGCTCAGTACCAATCCATTCGATGATGGCATCCAAATCCTGGTAAGAGGACAGGTTAGCTGGAACAACCCACAGCGCAGCCTGACCGCGGGCAGCGCTGCGATAAAGGTTCTTGTAGAACTCGAGGCGCTCGTGGCTCAGGCTCGACGTAGTCACGATGACCGTAGCGCCACCTGCGAGCAGCCCTGCTGCGACAGCGGCCGCAATGGAGTTCGGGGACGCGCCCGTCACTACCGCTAGATCCCCGGCGTACTCCAAGGCTTCAGTCGAACGTGCTTGTGCCGCCAGCTCCGTCAGACCGAAGTACTCTGCCTGCTTAGCGACGGCCTCGCCTGCGCCAGTCACATCAATCTCGGTGAGCTCGCCCAACGCAAACCGGGCGATGTCTTCGCGAGCAGAGGCCCAACGGTCGTCGAGGAGCACTGACTTGTTCGCGTCAAAGGACGGGGCCACCTGACGTGGCCAGTCCGAACCCAGTTCCTTAGACACGAGCTCAAAGAGTGCCACGCTGTCATCCTGCTCAGCGAGCTCATTCTGATGCGTTTCATTGAGCCCCAGGGAGGACAAGATTGTGCGAGCAGTTTCCGCAAGGACACCCTCACGACCGGTCACGGCCTCAGCGAACTCGCCGAGCGCAGCGGAATCTACGACTCCACCGCCAGCGCCTCCTGCCGATGGCAACGCAACGGAAACGCCCCGGCGCGCCGCTACGGCCTGTACTGCGGCGTCGATGAGCGCATCGAGTTCAGCAGCGTTACTTGGGGTGGCAGGGCTCAGCGAAGCTAGGTCACCGCCGCGCAGGGAGGAGCCCTCCCGAGCCCCCATCACTACCGCTGCCTGGACATGGTCGGCCCAACCCGGGCCGAGCTGCCACGTACCGGTGACGCGTTCGGCAATGTAGCTCGGGCGCTTGCCGGTCGGGCCGGTGATGCGGCGGAGGGCATCTGCGGAAGCATCGGAAAGCACCGGGCCGAAAGCAGAGTAGCCCTTGGCCATGCGGGAAACAGTATTCTTCAGGTCCTCCAGTTCCGCATCGGCAGCACCATCAATGGCGCCCAATCCGAACTCCACGCCGAGGTCCAGCAACAATTGGTTACGGCGAGAGGAAACGCCTTCTACCAGCGTTTCAATGGAATCGCTTGCCCCCATTTGCTCTGGGCGCACCTTGGTCCAGATTGCGATGAGCATCTCGGTAGCGTCGGATGGGGTGAAAGCAATGTCCTCCGGGCGTGGTCCCCCGGTTGCAGCTGGTGCTACGACGGCAGGAGCTTCGGTAGGTGCCTCCGCAACGTTCTCGGAGGCTGCCGGTGTTGCTGTTTCCAGGTCTGTATCCGCTTCGACTTCGCGAGTAATGGCATCAGTGGCGAATACTGTGGTGGCATCGCGCTCAACGTTGAGCACCTCGATGTCTACATCGCGGTACTGCGGTAGGCGTAGGGTCTGGCCGAGCATGTTCGCGATAGTCGGCGCAGATCCCACGCCTACCTCTACGAAGCGCTCCACATCGAGTGACGTCAGTGCCAAGTGTTGCGTCTCGATCCAACGCACTGGAGAGGCGAATTGCCAGGCCAGGAGCTCGATGAGGAGGGTGCGTGCGAGCTGTTGTTCATCTGCTCGGGCACCGTCGTAGTCGGCAAGGATGGCGTCGAGAAGCGGGCTGGAGACCACCTCGGTCATGGCCACCACGAAGTCCCGCTCGAGAGAAAACGGGCGCGCAACCAGGTTGGGAATGTAGCGGCCAACCAGGATGTCCAGGTCGATCTCATGCGGGATCAAGGAATCCAGATGATCGCGGAATGCGCCTACACCGTCCCGTAAGTGTGAGGAGTGGAAGGGAACGTCGATGCCTGGGATCTGGATGAAGGCACGCTGCCCTGGTGCCCGCTTCTCGGCGTCGGCCGCCAGTGCTGCGAGTCCGGCGCGAGTGCCGGCAACAGCGTACTGGACACCGGCAATGTTGTAGTTCACGATCTCAACGAACTCGCCCGACTGTTCAGCGATCTTGGCAACATAAGGGAACACGTCCGCAGCGGAAATGCCCATCTTGTTGGGGCGCAGCGCTGCCAGGCCGTAGTTGGAAACGCCCCGTTCATCGCGCTCCACCAACCGGTGCATGGTCAGTCCACGCTGATAAACAATTTCCAACACGGCTTCGAGGGAGAGCACGCCGGCATAGGCTGCGAGGGCGTTGTACTCGCCGACGGAGTGGCCTGCGAAGTAGGCACGCTGGTTGAGCGCCGCAGCTTCGCGCATCTCAGCAACCTGAGCACATCCCAGCGTTGCCATGGCTACCTGGGTGAACTGGGTCAGGTACAGCACACCGTCGGGGTGCTGGAACTTCTCGCCCTGAACGATCACTTCCTGTGGGTTGTTTCGGACGATCTCCAGAATGGAGTAGCCGAGTTTCGCGCGGGTGTGCGCATCAGCGCGATCCCAGATATCGCGAGCCGCTGCGGATGATTGATAAGCAGCCATACCCATTCCTGGCGATTGGATGCCCTGACCTGGGAAGGCGTAGAAGGTGGTTGGTGCGGCCATGACTGCAGTGCCGGTCATGACCATGGTGCCATCCACCTTGGCAACGATCTCACGGACTTCGCCGAAGCCTGCGCGCTTATCGACGCCCGCGCGCTCCACGGTGAACTCGATCTCCGCCCCCGGCAGGATCGGTGCCAGCATCGTGGCGGTGTATTCAATCACCTTCTTTGGCTCAGAGCCCTCAAAGCCGGAGGATGCGATGAGTTCGGCGATAGCTGAGGTCCACATGCCGTGGACGATGACGCCGTCTGGCAGCCCGGCCAAGGAGGCAGCCACATTGGAAACGTGGATCGGATTGCGGTCTCCGGATACCACCGCGAATGGCTTCATCGAGGTCGGGGCGACCACCTTGGCGTAGGCGCGGAAGGAGCGTGGCGTATCGACGACGGTTGGGAATACCGAAGTGTTAGTGCGGGCAGTGGTCTTGCCGTTGCGGCCGCGGATGGCAAAGCGCTCGGATAGCTCCGCTGCGAGGCATTCTCCTCGATCAGGATAGGTGGCGTAGACCCGAGCACGCACCACTACGACGCGACCCATATCAGTATCAGACACCTCGTCTGCGGTGGCTTCAACGCGGATAGGGACGCTGCGGGTTGGCAGCGCATCCGGCTGAGCTTCCACCAGTTTGATGTGGTGTTCCAGGTGGACCAAGGACAGCATGCCTTCAACAACTGAAGCGGAGTCGGTGCCGGGGATAACGGCAGACTTCACAGCTGAGAAGATTGCCGGCCAAGCCAGGCCCACGATGACGTCGGGGGCGGTGCCTCCGGGGCGTACGGTGCGATCCAAGTAGGCAGCGGTGACATTGTTGTAGTCGGCGATGTGCTCAAGCGAAAGCTCGGTGTGCCACTGCGCTGAACCATCCTTGATTTCCGCCAATTCGCCGCCCGCCGCGATGCGGGTGAGTTCCCCCATGGCGGCTTCCGCGTCCGCTTGAGTCACTGCCGGCACGCCCGCGCCTTCCGGCAAGGTGAATCGGATCTTCAGCTCAGCGGTGGTGCCTGGCGCGGTGGAACCGGACAGCGGCACTGTCAACTCTGCGTGGTCCGCATCGAGGTCACAGATGGCAGCACCTGTTGGCGCGTGGGTGGCCGAGTCGCGGGTTTCGCTTAGCTCCCAGGCAGCTAGGTCTCCAAGGCGGGCCACCATAGATGCGGTGTTGCGGCCAGCCCAATAGGTGCCGTCTGCGGCCAATACCCGCTCGGTGGCGGTCTGCACTGTTTCGATGCCTTCACCGAGGCGCTCGATAGTGGCCTGGTTGAAGCGCGCGAGCAGTTCCGCGATCGGTTCATTGGCCTTGGTGATTCCCGCTACCGCTGCAGGTCCGGGAATGATGCAAACTTCGTCAGCGCTGTAGCGCTCGTCGTGTGCCTGCCAGAGGGAGTCTGAACGCCACCAGCGACGCACGTCCTTATCGATGACCGGCACAAAGTTCACCGGCTTGCCCGGGGTACGGCACAGGCCGAGGAACCACGCGATGTCTGCTGGGTGTAGCAGGTCAGCAGTTGGGTAAAGCTCACTGAGCTTTGCGACGGCAGCAGCCGGGTCTGTTCTCAGCTCCACCTGTGGCTCGAACTCGCCGTGATCCTGCGAGATGAGGCGGGATTCGGTGCGCTCGAGCATCTGTGCAAAGCGGTTCTTCCAGGAGACATCGGTCCACTGACCGTCCACCGGGCCGGAGAGCTCCAAGTAGCGGTTCAGCCAGCTCTCGTAGGTCATTTCAGCTAGGTCACCGAAGTACACCTTGCAGGTCTTGGCCATGGCAGCGATGATCTCCTCGCGGCGCTCAGCAACTGCTGCGGCATCGCCGGCAACCTCGTCCAATAGCCGTCCGCACTGTGCGAAGGAGTTATCGATCTCGTGGATATCAGCACCAAGCTGGGAGCGGCCCGAGGCCATTCCAAAAGCGCCCTTACCTGCACCGACCCATTCGTCCTGCCCCTTGGTCTCTACGAGCAGCTGTTTGACGGATTCGGAGGTCTTCGCTTCTTTAGCCGCCATGGCGGCGGTACCGATCAAGATGCCGTCGACAGGCATAGCCGGCAGGTCGTACTTTTCGGACCAGGTGCCTAGCAGGTAATCGGAGGCGCGCTCCGGGGTGCCGATGCCACCGCCGACGCAGAGAACGGTGTTTTCCGTGTCGCGGATCATGCCGTAAGTAGCGATCAGAAGCTCGTCAAGCTCTTCCCAGGAGTGGTGCCCGCCTGCTTTGCCACCCTCGACATGCAAGATGATCGGAACTTCAGGGACCGCGCGTGCGATTTCCAGAATCTGACGGACTTGTTTGACGGCTCCTGGCTTGAATGCGATCCAGGGGAAGCCGTTACCGCGCAGCTCGTGAATGAGCTCTACAGCCTCGTCAAACTCGGGGATACCCGCGGTGATGACGATGCCATCGATCGGGGCGCCGTTGAGCCGGGCTTTCTGCACTAGGCGCTTGCCGCCAATCTGCATCTGCCACAGGTATGGATCCAAGAACATGGAGTTGAACTGGGCATTAACCCCCGGGTTCAACAGCGAATCGAGCTTTTCGATGTTCGCATCGAGAATCTCCGGGGCGACCTGACCACCTCCGGCAAGCTCTGCCCAGTGGCCAGCATTGGCAGCGGCCGCGACGATCTCTGGGTCAACTGTGGTCGGAGTCATTCCGGCAAGCAGCATCGGGCTGCGGCCCGTGAGCTCGGTGAACTTGGTAACAACGCGCCCGTTTTCAAGGCGCGGAAGGAAATCGCAGTAACGAGTTGGCAGAGTTGGGGCGCTGCCGGCGTCGAAAAGCGCGGACTGACCGGTGTGGGTGCCGATGCTCAAAGCGGCTGCCCCGCGCCCGGAGACGATCTGGTTGCTTAACGCAGATACGCCCTCGCCTGGGCCAACGTCGAGTAGCCACCGCACCCCATCATCGACGGCCTCGGTTACCTCCGTCACCCAATCTTCGACTACGACGAAGGTACGCCCGGCCAGCTCATTAGCGAGATTCGCATCCAACCCAGCCTGCTGCGCCCAAGCGGTAGCTAGCTCAACCGCTGGCTGCATCTGAGAATGGTGGAAAGCGATCTGCACGTTGAGGAAGGCAAACTTCGGGGCGAATGGCGCGCCGCCACGCTTCTTTTGCTCGATCTCGCGGGCATCTTTCGCGGCCAGCTTTTCCAGCTTGGCTTTGAGAGCGCGCAACTCTGCTGGGGCCCCTACGGCTACAAACCAGTTGCGACCGTTACGCAGGCCAATCTCAATGTTGGTGCCCTGAATCGCCTGGGATAGCTGTTCACGTGCGATGCCCTGAATGGACAACATTGGGCTGGTTTCACCGTCGGCGACCAGGCGCAGTTCCCGGGCTACTTTGCTGCCGGCGGCCCCTATCAGCTGCGCAATTGCCAAAAACTCGGCCGCGCGGGTGAGGTCGCGCAGCGCGTAGGCCCCGAGGATGCCCTGCGAATGCCCCAGCGCAGTGTGCGCCGCCTCGACGTCTAGCCCCTGCGCTTCCAAGGTCATGAGGGTGGCAAGCTGCGCCGTGAGAATGCCAGGAACGCTTATCGACGCCATGGTCGTGTCAATCAGTGGTGGCTGCTCGGAATCGGCCCAATTCACAGGGTCGAAACCGAAAGGGCGTGCTGCTGCGATCTCATCTGCTACCGGAGCGAGTTTCGCTGCTGCCTCACGAACAATTTCCGCGATGTGACGAGCGGCGCCTGCAGACATTGATGTCCGTAGGCTGGCGAGCCAATCATAGCCTTGGCCTGCGAACACCAGGGCAAATGGCGTCTCAGCGAGTTCATCAATGAGGCAGTTTTCGCCTGCTACTCGCAGAATGTGCTGCTCAGTCACGTAATTTCCTCTTTCTTTGGGCGGGTATTGCAAGCGCCTTTAGGTGCACTTCTCCCAGATGTGCGGGATAACGCAAGCAAATATGCCACAGATCGTGAGGAAACCGTCATGTTTACACGAGAGTTAGTTAGCGTGTCGAAACTGTTCGGCCATGCTTTTTGCAGGTTGAAATATGTTTTCGGGATAAAAAGTAATTCCCGACCAGCTCCCCTACATTTGGGGGTGTTCTTCAGAATCGAGAACTTCGAGCACTAGCCCGCGCACTTGCTCGAGACTTTCGCCAGGTAATTCCACGTCACCGTCAAAGACCTGGCATTCACTTTCCGGAACAACCGCATCGGACTGCACGATGCCTCGCTCCGCCAAGTATTCGTCAATATGCCTTGAAATGCTCATTTCTCCTCCTTGCCCCAGCTTTAGCCTACTGACCGGCCTAGTTTTCGCTAGATTGGGATCTGCGTCACTATTCCTTATTATTATGACTCCAATTCCAAAGGGCCGCGCATGACCACATCACTCCCCACCGTAGGCACCACCGGACTGGCCAATGTCGTCGAAGACTCCGCCGTCATGGATTCCGGTATTCGGCCGCTCATTGACGGCACACCACGCATCGCAGGCCCCGCATACATCGCACAATGCGGCCCCGGCGACAATCTGATGATGCACGCGGCCATTTACCGCGCCCAGCCCGGCGATATCATCGTCTGCCATGCTGGAGACACTGCGGCAGCTGTCGCTGGAGGCAACGTATGCGCAGTAGCCCAACAGCGGGGCATTGCCGGTTTTGTCATCGACGGCAATATTCGTGATGTCGAAGAAATCCGAGAGCTCGGCCTGCCAGTGTATGCCCGGGGACTCTACCCAAAACCCGGCACCAAAAAAGCTCTCGTTCCAGCCGAGACTGTCACCGTGGGCGAGGTCCGCGTACACAACGGTGACATCGTAGTCGCCGATGAAGACGGCATCGTAGTCATGCCCGCCGATCAAGCAGCTGAGATCATGGCTCAAGCTGCGGATAAAGAAGCGGCCGAAGCCGAGGCTGGATTAGCTGCGTGGACTCAAGACCACCGCGCAAAAGTACGTGCAGCGCTAGCAGCCGCAGGAGACTTCGAAGGATTGCCGGAGTAGTTTACTTCGTTTCCGGGAAGCCCCCTACCCAAAAAGCAAAACACTAGCGGCCACCCGCACTTGATTGGGTGGCCGCTAGCAGTTGCGATCCAATGACCGCTCGTTGTGGGCCTGGGGAGACTTGAACTCCCACGTCCTAAGACACTGGAACCTAAATCCAGCGCGTCTGCCAATTCCGCCACAAGCCCGTGGTCATTAACATGGTACACGGCGAAGTCACACAGCTAAAATCGTGGCTCTTGCAGGCACAACAGGTACACTATTGCTTTGTGAGTGAAGATGTCGAACCTAAAAAGCCTCAAACACGGGTCAAAGCATCGCACATTGTGTTTGTCACCTTGGCGGTGCTGGCCACGTTAGGACTCGCCTACTGGCAGTGGACTAGGTTCCGCGCAGGTTCCGGCACCTTCCAAAACCTCGGTTACGCTATCCAGTGGCCTGCTTTCGGTTTCTTCATTGTCTATGCCTACCGGCGGTACATTCAGTTGGAGCAGGAACTGGAAACCACTGGCGTGGCCCCGGTAGAAGCTGAAAAGCAAAAGCGGGCCGAACAGGGTGAAATAACAGAGATCGACGAAGAATTCCTGCCCGAGCGCCCGCAGATTAACGTTGAGGAGTTCAACGCACTGAACGAACCTCGACGCAGAAAACGACAAGGATAAACATGACTACTCCACAGGTCCATCCAGAACGCAAGGCCCGCGTCGCTAAGGCGCTGAAGATGTTCTCCATCGCAGCCTTCGTAACGGGCATTTGGCTTCTGATTTTGGTCTCAGAGATGGTTTATAAGTACCTCATTCTGCCGTCTCCTGATGATGCCCCGGGCTGGTTCTTCTATGTTGCGCAGGCTCACGGCCTGTTCTACATGATCTACCTGGTCACTACCGTTAACCTCGGCATTAACGCCCGCTGGGAGCCGCTGAAGTGGATCACTACTGCGCTCGCGGGGACGATTCCCTTCCTCTCCTTCGTCGCCGAACATCGCCGTCGCAAGGAAGTAACCGCCCAGTACCAGCTCTAGTTAAAGAGCGAAGCGATCCGAAAGCCCCCGGGTGACTGCCGTTGGGACTTTCGGATCGCAAGTTTTTCTACAGCTAGCTACTCAGTTCGCCTTCAGAAGCCTTGGCCTGCTGGTTTGTTATCCAAAGCAAAGCGGTAGTAGTCACGATTCTTTAGGGCTGCGGCAGCCGCCGAATCGAGCACGACGGTAGCGTGTGGGTGCAACTGCAATACCGAGGCTGGACACCAGGCCGATAGTGGCCCTTCCACCAGTGCTGCCACGGCCTCCTGCTTCCCAGCACCAGTGGCGATCAGCAAGAGATGTCCAGCTTCTAGAATCGTCCCCAGCCCCTGTGTGAGCACATGGCGTGGCACTTGGTCTTCATCGCCGTCGAAAAATCGCGCGTTGTCCCGGATCGTTTGCGGATGCAGCGTCTTCAGGCGGGTGCGCGATGCCAGTGATGACCCAGGTTCGTTGAACCCGATGTGACCATCGGAACCAATTCCGAGGAGCTGCAGATCCACGCCACCGGCCTCCTTGATGGCAGCGTCGTAAGCCGCCCCAGCCATCAACGGATCTGCGCTGGTGCCGTCGGGACTGCGCACTGCCGAATCGTTGATATCGACGCTTTCGGTGAACTCGCGGCGGATCGTACGGAAGTAGCTTTGTTCGTGCTCTCGAGGCAAACCGACATATTCGTCCAAAAGGAATGCCTTGCAATCAGCAAAGCTCAGCCCCTCCTCGCGGTGACGCCGGATTAATTCCTGATAGGTTTTTACCGGCGTGGAACCGGTGGCTAACCCGAGAGTTTTCCCTGCCCGCGCATATGATTCGATGATGTCCGCCGCGACCAGTTCCGGGCGCTCGGTGATGACAATTTCCACTGTTAACCTACTTCTTCTGCGTCCCGGAATACCCGGGTGATCTGCAAGTTCGAGTCGCACAGGACGAAGTTTGCCGGCGTGTTCAGCGCGATGCTCGCGCGGTGCGACTGACCTACTAGGTGATGCCCGCTGGTGCAGGCCTTAAGGATTTCTGCCAGGGGGCGCCCGGCGCGTGCTTGTCGACGCAATTGATCAATGATTCGCGACGTGCCACCTGCAATAGCACCTTCTGAACCATCACTCGTGCTCAGGCGCGCGACACCATCCGCGACAGTCACATCGAGCGCGCCCAGGGTGTACTGCCCATCAGCCTTACCAGCTGCGGCCATGGCGTCAGAGACGAAGGTCACCCGCTCCGGGCCAACTAGATTCAGCACCATGTTTACTGTTGCATCGTCGAGGTGAACCCCATCGGCGATGAGTTCAACCGTCGCTTCTCCGGCGGCAGCCGCCTCGAGGAGTGCAGCGACGGCACCAGGGCTACGGTGATGCAGCGGTGGCATCGCATTGAACAGGTGAGTCGCCGTTACGCTCGCACCCCGCTTGACGGCATACGCAATGATCGCCGCGGTTTCCGGTGCGGTGGCATCAGTGTGTCCCAGCGAAACAATGACATTGTTGTCCGCGCACAAGCCGATGAGTTCTTCTACGTTTTCTGTCTCTGGGGCAAAGGTGATGGATCGTAGCTGACCACGGGAGGCCTCGATCATGCGCTGCAATAGATCGGGGTCACCGGGGATGATCGCAGCTGGATCTTGAGCTCCGCAGCGGCAAGCGTTGACGAATGGCCCCTCCGCGTGGATGCCATCAATGGCTCCCATGTCCACGACGTCGGCAAGCAGGCTCAACTGCGGCAGCAGCCGTTCCTCTGGTAGTGACACCGTAGAGGCGAGCAGCGTCGTCGAGCCATTGCTGCGGTGGTAACGCGCGGCAGCCAAACAGCCCTCGAGATCTGAGCTGGGAAAAGACTCCCCCGCGGCACCATGCGTATGGATATCGGCGAGCCCCGGAAAAGCAATTAGTTCCGCAGGTGCGTCGACGGCTTCCATGCCCACGATGGTGCCATCGGAGATGGTGATGTTGTGCGTGCCTAGGTCTGCGCCCGGCAGCACCACTGTGGCCAGGAATGACTCAGTCATGAGCAGCCACCACAAATTGATTGGTAACCCAGGCGACATCGGTAATTGCGGTGCCAACGATGATGGCGTCTGCGCCCGCTTGCCGGCCTAGCCGGACGTGGTCTGGGCTGTGGAAGCGTCCTTCACCGATAAGGAACACCTGGTCACCGAGGTGGGTGCGGATCTCCTTAATCAGCTCCAAGTCCGGCCCGTTCGTCTTCTGCCGATGTTCCGTGTACCCAGCCAGGGTCGTGGAAATCAGATCCGCACCAGCCTCATGTGCTGCCACGGCTTCCTCCGCAGTTGCGATATCTGCCATTGCTAGCGCGCCCGCTTCGTGCACGGCGTGGACCTGCTCGGCGAAAGTAGAGCCATCCTGACGGGGACGAGAAGTGGCATCAATGGCGACCACAGTGGCGCCCGCCTTGGCGACGGCCACTGCCGAAGCCACGGAAGGAGTGATGTACACGCCGGTATCGCCTTCCTTAGTCAACCCGATGACCGGCAGGCTAACCGCATTCGAGATGGCCTCAATATCTGCGAGCCCGCCGTAGCCACCGCAACGGATTGCGGTGCTTCCTCCTGCCTCGGCAGCTTTCGCAAGAAAGGCCATGGTGCGCGTGTCGCGGAGCGGATGCCCATCGGGGGCTTGTACGGACACAATGAGACTGCCTCGAACGGTATCGAAGAAGGTGGTGCTGTTCACTGGTTATTCTCCTTTGCAAGCCAAGCTGGCCAAGTACCCGGCGCCCACGAGTGGCGCATTGGTGCCCAGCTGGGCCGGCAGAATTGGGATGGTATCTATTGGGGGCAGCGCGTGCTGCCGGAAGCCTGCGATAATTGGTTCCAAGATCGGGGCGCCGATGGCGCCGACACCGCCGCCAATGATGAGGGCATCTATGTCGATCGCTGAGGCAAAACCCGCGAGAGCCTCCCCAAGGGCGATCATATTGCCGCTCACCACCGCGCGGGCGCTTTCTTCACCTGCGTGATAGCGCTGCATGATTTCGGGGAGTTGAATGTCACTGCCGGTCAGTTCGTTATAACTCCGGGCCAAGCCCGGCCCGGAAGCAAAGTCTTCCACCGGTGCAGCCTGCCCATTGGGGACTCGCCCGAGAATTGCCCGCAGCTCCCCCGCAGTATGGTGCGGTGAATCGATGAGGCGTGCGCCACGAACAAGTGCGCCCCCCACTCCGGTTCCCAAACTGACAAACAAGGTGTTGGCTACCCCTTGGGCGGCACCGAAGACGGATTCACCGAGCCCCATGATGCGGACATCGTTATGAATAGCCAGCGGGATATCGAATTCGGCGCGAATGGCGTCTGCAATGCTCGTGCCAGCCCACCCGGGCATGGTCGGTCCTGCAGACACGACTCGACCCTCGAATGGGTCAATCACTCCTGGCGCGCCCACTCCGATGGCCCGGATGATGCCTTTGCGCGCCGCGGCATCTTCTGACAATTGGCGAAGCACCTGCAGTACGGCAGCCATGACGTCATGGGACGGGGTTGGGGTGCGTCCGGTGTTGAGCACGGTGGTCGGGTTGGTGGCGTCGATAAGCGCATAGGCAATCTTGGTGCCACCAATGTCTATGCAGGCATAAAAATCAGTCATGTATCTTCTCTTCGATCATGCGCTTGAGGGGGCCATAGTGGACTTCAAGAGTGCGGAGGAGCTGCGCCTCATCCCTTGCTTCAAGAGCTTCAACCATGCTGAGGTGTGCGTCAACGGTATCCCGCAAGTCTCTTTCGCGATCCAGCTTGAGTTGGGGCACTGCCTTGGTGTGCACTTTCCATAGCGCCATATATAGCTCTTGGATGAGCTGGTTAGAGAGTTTGCTGTTGAGCTCTTCATGGAATCGGCCGTCAGCTTCGGTGATGGATTCACCTTTTTCAAAGCACTCTTGCATCTCAGCAACGATTTCACGTAGCCGATCCGTGGGATGCTGGCGGTAAGCAGTGATAAGTTTCGGCGCATTGAATTGATCAAATGCGATGCGGGTATCCACCACTTGTTTGAGGTTGCGCAGGGCACTGTCTTGATCAATGGTCAGTCGCAGTGTGAGCCCGTCCACCAAGGGGGCGAGCGACATCTGCCCAACATAAGTGCCGTGCCCGTGGCGGATCTCCACTACATCGAGCGAAGCAAGGGTACGCATGGCTTCACGAACTGAGCTTCGGGAAACTTCTAGCAGCTCACACAGTGCGGCTTCTGAGGGGAGCATATCTCCGGGCTTGAGAGAATTATCACGAATATAGTTCTCAATCTCCGTAACTGTGGGATTGAGCTTGGGTTTTCCAAGCACCTTTGACATTGCTGTTCCTTTTGGTCATTGGGAGGGCCACATTACTCGGCGATTCCGCCTGCTCATCGACGGCCCCGTAAGACTTACTCGCAGGATTTTGCTTTCCCAATTGACTTTAGCAGAAATCCTGTACAACATCGGACGTCTGACGTATGCTGTATTTATCCACTGGTGGACGGTGACTCGTTTGCCAGAATTTACTACCCCATAACTGCAAATCGGCAGAAATCGTTTTCCATCGCCTTCTCAAGGAAATGGAAGACTCCACGAAAGGAAGCACCATGACCCGCGCATACTCCCGTCGCGATTTCATGAAGATCACCGGAGCGCTCAGCGCCGCCGCCGGACTCTCCGCCACTCTCGCCGCTTGTGGCAGCCCCGCTCAAAACGGTGGCAGCAATGCCCCCGCAGCCGACCCAAGCGCTAAGAAGGCTGACGGCACCCTCACCGCAGCGATCTCCTACGAGCTCGGAACTAACGGCTACGACCCGATGAGCACCACCGCGGCCCTTACCGTGGCAGCCAACTGGCACACCCTCGAAGGCCTGACCGAAATGGATCCGGCAACCGGCAAGGTCAATGCAGCCCTGGCCAAGGACATGCCAAAGGCCTCCGGCACCACCGCTGAGGTTGTCCTCCGCGACGGCGCACAGTTCCATGACGGCAGCCCAGTGACCGCCGAAGACGTCGTCTTCTCCTTCGAGCGCGTCTTAGACAAGGCAAATAAGTCTCTCTACGCATCCTTCATCCCATTCATCGAAAAGGTGACTGCCAAGGATGAGAAGACTGTTGAGTTCACCCTCAAGCACGAAACCGGCGTCTTTGCCGATCGCCTCGCCGTGGTCAAAATCGTCCCTAAGAAGGCTGTAGAAGCGGGTGCCGAAGCATTCGCCGCCAAGCCAATAGGTTCCGGGCCTTACAAGATGACAGATAACGGTGGTACGTCCAAGAACATTCAGTTCGAGCGTTTTGACGCATACAACGGTCCACGGCCAGCGCTGGCCAAGAAGATGAATTGGCAGATCATCCCAGACGCCTCCACCCGCACCAACGCCATTCAGTCTAAGACTGTACAGGCTATCGACTCCGTGCCGTATCTCTCCGTCGAGCAGCTGAAGGCAGTTTCCACGGTAGAATCAGTCCAGGGCTTCGGCCTGCTGTTCGCGATGTTCAACTGCTCGCCAAACAGCAAATTCAACGACGTGAAGAATCGCCAAGCCTTCATGTATGCCCTCGATATGAACAAGATCATCGAGACCGGCATGCTCGGCCAGGCCACCGCCGCCACCAGCTTCCTCCACAAGGAGCACCCGAACTACAAGGAAGCAAAGAACGTCTACTCGTTCAAGCCAGAAAAGGCACGGGAGCTGTTCGCCGAAACTGGACTGACGGAAATGCGCCTGCTGTGCACTGACCACGACTGGGTCAAGAAGTGTACCCCACTCATCGAGCAGTCCCTCACCGGCGTGGGGATCAAGGTGGAATTCATCGAGAAGAAGTCCTCGGATGTCTACAACACCATCGATGGCAAGCCGGAAGCATACGACGTGGTCATTGCACCAGGCGACCCATCTGTCTTTGGTACCGACCCAGATCTGCTGATGCGCTGGTGGTACGCAGGCGACACCTGGACCGATAGCCGCATGCACTGGAAGGGCAGCGAAAGCTACACCGAAGTCCAGCAACTGCTGGATGAGGGTCTCAAGGCAACCGACACATCAGTCCAAGATAAGAAGTGGGCCGAGCTGTTAGACAAGATCTCGGAAAACATCCCGCTCTACCCATTGTTCCACCGCAAGAGCACCACGGCCTGGGACAAGTCCACTCTGATTGATTTCAAGCCGATCTCACTGACCGGCCTTTCCTTCCTGGATGTCGCTACCACCAAGTAGTCCAGACTTCAGCAGTCAATTCACCGGCCGGCCCGCTAGCTGCACCTTCACCTGTAAAGGCAACCTTTCTGGGCCGGTCGGCCCGTGACACACGAACTTTGACGTTGAGCACTGCCCATCGCAAGAAGTTGGGCGGGAACTCAACCGGAATTAAGGACAGCATATGTCAAACCTCGTCCGCCTCATCGGAAGACGGCTGGTGGCTCTCCCGATCATGATCCTCGGAGTGACTTTCCTGGTCTTCTTCATCATGTCCTTCAGCCCCGCAGACCCGGCGCGTCTCGCACTCGGTGAATCTGCATCCCTTGAAGCGCTCGCAGAATACCGCGAAACTCACGGTCTTAATGACCCACTGCTCGTGCGCTATTGGGATTTCCTCATGGGCATGCTGCGCGGTGACCTAGGAACCACCACCGGTAGCGCCTCGGTAACCGATGTCGTAGCCAAAGCATTCCCCATCACGCTGCAGCTGACTTTCCTCGGCCTCATCATCGCCGCTGTCATCGCGCTCGTGCTGGGCGTTGTTGCAGCGCTGTACCGCGACAAGTGGCCAGACCAGCTCATTCGCGTCATTTCCATCGCGTCGCTAGCAACCCCGTCCTTCTGGCTGGCAATCTTGCTGATCCAGTGGCTCGGTACCATCCCCGGCGGCATGGGAATGTTCCCCGCCCTGATTACTGCCTGGGTGCCGCTCGCGGAGAACCCTGCGGTGTACATGAACAACATGTTCTTGCCCTCCTTCGCGTTGGCGGTTCCCGTCGCAGGCTCCCTTACCCGCGTGGTACGAACCGCAATGGTGGAAGAACTCGACAAGGATTACGTGCGCACCGCGATCGGCTCGGGCATTCCGAAGTCGGAGGTTATTTCCCGCAACGTGCTGCGCAACGCACTGATCACACCGATCACAGTCCTCGGTCTACGCGTCGGCTACCTCATGGGTGGCGCCGTGATCATTGAAATTATCTTCAATATTCAGGCAATGGGCCAGCTCATCCTCGACGGTGTTACACGCAACGACGTTTACCTCGTCCAGGGCGTGACCCTTACGGTGGCCATCGCCTTCATCATCATCAACATCATCGTGGACATGCTGTACGTCCTCGTTAACCCACGCATCAGGAGCATCTAATGCGTAGAAAACTCACTGAAAAACTAGAGTCCCAGGCCGGACAGCGTTTCCAAGGCATCAAGGCACTGCCCATCGCCTCCAAGTTCGCACTCGGCTTCCTGACGTTGGTGGCATTGATGGCGATCTTCGCACCGCTGCTCTCCGGCTACAACCCATTGGAATCCAACGCGCCGGTACAGCCACCAAGTGGTCAGCACTGGTTTGGCACTGACGCCATTGGACGAGACATCTTCTCCCGCGTCTTGTACGGCTCCCGCGCTTCCCTGGTCATCGGCATGTGCGCTACCGTTTCGGCCCTCGCCATCGCCGCAGTACTCGGCTCAATCGCAGCCACCGCTGGCAAGGCAGTATCCGAAGTACTGATGCGCATCTTGGACATCATCATGTCCTTCCCAGGCATCGCACTGGCAGCCGTCTTCGTCGCCGTGTTTGGCAATTCCCTGCCTGTCCTGGTCTTCGCCATCGGCTTCCTCTACATCCCTCAGCTGTCCCGCGTGGTACGCGCCAACGTCCTATCCGAATTCGGCGAGGACTACGTTTCCGCAGCTAAGGTGATGGGCGCGAGCATTCCGCACATCCTGTTCAAGCATGTCGCCCGCAACACCATCGCGCCGATCGCAGTGTTTGCCACGGTGCTGGTTGCAGACGCCATCGTCTTCGAAGCCTCACTGTCCTTCATCAACGCTGGTGTGAAGCCACCACTACCATCGTGGGGCAACATCCTTGCCGATGGTAAGCAACTGCTGCTCACCGGCGCTTGGTGGCCCACGTTCTTCCCAGGCCTGATGATCCTCATCACGGTGCTAGCGCTGAACATCTTGTCCGAGGGGCTCACCGACGCCATGGCGTCGCCACGCATCAAACGCACCATCCGCGTTACTGACGACGACCCCAGCATCAACACCGCAAAGTCGCTTGGCTCGCTTTCCGACGAAGAGGCTCGCGCCGCGCTTGATGTTTCGCTCGGCAAGCTGCACGACGCCGAGAGCGTCGAGAATCGCCGCCTGGTGTACACCCGCGCAGAAGAACCATTGATCCAGGTCAAGGACCTCTGCATCGCCTTCCCGGAGGCACACGGTGACGTCAACATTGTTGACCACGTCAGCTTCGAGATCTCCCCTGGCGAAACCATGGGCTTGGTCGGCGAATCCGGCTGCGGCAAGTCACTGATCGCTATGTGCATCATGGGGCTGCTACCACCCACGGCCCGTATCACCGGTGAGATCAGCTACGACGGCAAGAATCTGCTGGAGATGACTACGGAGGAGCGCAATGCACTCCGCGGTCATGACATGGCTATGATCTACCAAGACGCCCTCAGCTCCCTGAACCCATCCATGCTGATCCGCACCCAGCTCCAGCAGCTGATTCGCCGCGGTGGCAAGCGCACTGCGGAAGAGCTCATGGAGTTGGTCGGGCTGGATCCGGATCGTACGCTCAAGTCCTACCCTCACGAGCTCTCGGGCGGCCAGCGCCAGCGTGTTCTGATCGCCATGGCACTGACCCGCAACCCGCGTCTGCTCATTGCGGACGAACCAACCACTGCGTTGGATGTTACCGTCCAGCACCAGGTGGTTGATCTGCTCAACGAACTGCGGGAGAAGCTGGGCTTCTCCATGATCTTCGTCAGCCATGACCTCGCGCTCGTAGCGAAGCTGGCCCACAAGATCACAGTGATGTACGCCGGCCAGGTTGTCGAACGCGGTAATACGCGCGAACTACTCACCGACCCACACCACGAGTACACCCGCGGCTTGCTGGGCGCTGTGCTGTCCATCGAGGCGGGGGCTAATCGCCTCTACCAGGTACCGGGAACGGTGCCGAGCCCACGGGACTTCATCGACGGTGACCGCTTCGCACCACGCTCCCGCCAGCCAGAACTAGGCATCGGGCAGAAGCCGAAGCCACGCGCCGTTGCTGGTTCCACCACGCATTACTACGCCGCCACGGACGACGCCTTTGCGACTCGTAACGGCACTGGTTCTGTTCGCATCGCTCAGAAGGAGAAGTGATCATGCCGACACCTAAAGCACAAAGAATCATCGAGCTCAAAGATGTCAACGTGATTCACAAGACCCGTACCGGCAAGCTGTTTCGACCAGACACCGTGCATGCCAACAAGGACGTGAATTTCTGGGTGGATCGCCGGGAAGTCGTCGGCATCGTTGGCGAATCCGGCTGTGGCAAGTCCACGCTGGCACGCGTCATGGTCGGCCTGCAAAAGCCCACGAGTGGCACGGTCTTCTTCCACGAGAAGCCCCTCAAGCACTCCAGTCGTGACCGCAAGGAAATCGGCCGCTCCATCTCCATGGTGTTCCAGGATCCAGCTACCGCGCTGAATCCCCGCATGACGGTGAAGGATCAGCTGCTCGATCCGCTACGCGTGCACCACATCGGTGATGAGAATTCCCGCCTCAAGCGAGTTCAGGTGCTGCTTGATCTGGTTGGTCTTCCGCAGTCTGCACTCGATGTACTGCCCCGCCAGATCTCTGGCGGTCAGCGCCAACGTGTGGCGATCGCCCGCGCCCTCGCGCTCGAGCCCGACCTAATCATCGCCGACGAGCCCACCTCTGCACTCGACGTTTCCGTCCGTGCCCAAGTGCTCAACCTGCTCACCGACCTGAGGTCTGAACTCGGGCTTGGTCTGGTTTTCATTTCCCACGACATCAACACTGTCCGCTACATCGCGGACCGCATGTGCGTGATGCTCAAGGGCGAGATCATTGAGCAACAACCAACGGACGATCTTTTCGCCTCCCCGCAGCAGGAGTACACCCGTACCTTGCTCGCCGCAACCCCATCTTTGCTCTAAGGAAGTAGCAATCATCATGAACGGAATTGTTTCCGGCATCATCCCTCCCCTGCTCACCCCACTGACTGAAACCGGCGATGTGGACTATGCGTCCCTCGGCAACCTGGTTGAGCGACTCGTCGGTGCCGGTGTAGACGGCATCTTTGTCCTCGGTTCCTCCGGCGAGGTCGCTTTCTTGAGCGACGACGTCCGTGACCAGGTGATCGCCAAGGTCCTTGAGCTTGTCGACGGCCGTTGCCCGGTCTACGCCGGCGTCATCGACACCCAGACCAACCGCGTCATCGAGCACATCCAGCGGGCAGAAAAACTCGGCGTGCAGGCAGTAGTCGCCACCGCCCCGTTCTATGCCATCACGGGTCCAGCCGAGATCGAAGCACACTTCCGTGCCCTCCGCACGGCCACTACTCTGCCGATCATTGCCTACGACATTCCAGTTTGTGTCCACAGCAAACTTGCACCGGAGCTATTGGTGCAACTCGGCGCCGAAGGAGTTCTTCAGGGAGTAAAGGACTCCTCCGGTGACGACGTCTCCTTCCGACGACTCTGCATGCTCAACAAGGCAGCTGGATCCCCTATGAAGGTGCTCACCGGACACGAAGTAGTTGTCGATGGCTCCTATCTTGCAGGAGGAGACGGCTGCGTCCCAGGGCTCGGCAACGTTGACCCAAGTGGCTATGTTCGCATGTGGCAGGCTTTCCAATCCGGCGACCTACGCCAGATGAAGGAAGAGCAAGATCGGTTGGCACGACTCTTTGAAATCGTCTTCACCCCAGTGGGCAAGGTCGGCCCAGCCGCCGGTGTCGGCGCATTCAAGACTGCTTTGGAACTCATCGGCGTCATCAAGACCAACACCATGAGCGTACCGATGACCCCAATCTCTGATTCCGCATCGCGTGAGGCCATCGAGAAGATCGTGCGGGAGGTGGGCCTCATCGACTAAACGAAACCTACCTTCTCACTGTGCCCCTGCGACCCCCTCCTTCGCAGGGGCACAGTCATTAGGAAAGCCGAGAAATAACCGGCACCAACTGCGCTAATGCCTTGCCACGATGTGAGCGGGCATCCTTTTCCGCCGGGGATAGCTCTGCCGATGCGCGCCCTTCGGCGTCTTCAGGCAAGAAGAGCGGATCGTAACCGAATCCCCCCTCGCCACGGCGTTCCCGAAGCAACGTGCCCCGCCATTCACCGCGTGCCACATGCTCCGTGCCATCTGGTAACACGAGTGCGCACACCGAGACGAAACCGCAGCTCCTTCGCCCATCAGGAACATGCGCCATCTGACCGAGCAACAACTCGTTGTTGGCATCATCGTCACCATGCCCGCCCGACCACCGGGCAGAGAGCACACCCGGCATTCCGTTCAGTTCATCGACGGCGAGACCGGAGTCGTCGGCAAGCGACGGCAATCCAGTTGCAGCGGCCCCGGCGCGCGCTTTGATCAACGCGTTGTCTTGGAAGGTGCGGCCGTCTTCGATCGGTTCCGCATAGGGTGCCACATCCGCGGTCAGGAGGATCTCCACGCCCGCGATGCCAGCGGCATCCAGCACGCGTTGAAGTTCTTGTGCCTTCTTCTTGTTATTCGATGCCAAGTACAGCTGCATTAGAGCGCCAACTCCAACGCTGCTTTCTGGGCTGCGATCAACTCACGGCACCCCTTTTCTGCGGCATCGAGGAACAAGCCCATCTGGGTGCGACTAAAGGTTGATTCTTCGCCGGTGCCCTGGATTTCTACGAACTCACCTGATTCCGTCATGACCACGTTCATATCTACCTCGGCACGGGAATCTTCCTCGTAAGGCAGATCAAGGCACACTTTGCCATCAATGAGACCGACAGAGACCGCAGCAACAGGAGGCAGTAGCGGATTGCCCGGCACCACACCACGCGCACTCAGGACAGCGATGGCGTCGGCAAGCGCAACATACGCCCCGGTAATCGAAGCCGTTCGCGTGCCGCCATCGGCTTGCAGCACGTCACAATCGATGTTGATCGTGTTCTCTCCCAGCTCCTTGAGATCAACGGCAGCCCGCAGGGACCGCCCAATCAAGCGAGAAATCTCGTGAGTACGCCCCTTGACCTTGCCCTTCATAGATTCCCGCGGCATGCGATCGTGCGTGGAACTTGGCAGCATCGCGTACTCTGCGGTGAGCCAGCCTTCGCCGGAATCCTTCTTGAAGCGGGGCACGCCCAACTCAACAGAGGCAGTGCACATGACACGGGTATTCCCGAACTCCACGAGCACGGATCCCGCCGGATTCGTCGTGAATCCGCGGGTGATGGAAACGGGACGTAGTTCATCAAGTGCGCGCCCATCGGCGCGGGTGAAAGAAGTCATGCCTTTCAGCGTACTCATTTAGCGCGACGACGATCATGATTCCACGATCATGATTATGAGAGAAGTCCACGCCGCAAGATGGAGATAGCACAGCTTCTACTCTCGAAATCATGATCGTAAAATCATGGCAGACGAGCGGTTAAAACTCAAACACCATCCCGGACTCGCCAATGACCACTTCGCCATCGAAGTTCTCCTGCGCACCGCGCAGTGCCCCAGCTGCATCGCCCCATGGCGGAATATGCACGAGGACCAGCTTTTTTGCCCCAGCCCGGGAAGCGATCAGTCCGGCTTCAGAGCCACTGAGATGCATATCTGGAGCTTTGCCTGCGCTTTCATAGCCCCAGGTGGCTTCGCAAAGGAACAGATCTGCGTCTCGAGCACACTCGACCAAGGAGTCGGTGTATGCGCTGTCAGCAGAGTAGGCGATGACTTTTCCTGAGGTCGCTTCGGTGACACGAAGGCTGTAGGTTTCCACTGGGTGGATCGCTGGGAACGGGGTGATTTGCACCCGGTCGACGATCTGTGGCGTTCTTGCCGTCCAAGGGGTGAAGGCGAAGGTGTCGGAGAGGTCGTCCGCTCCCTCGAGGTTCAGAGGCCCCAGATGCCCGGTGGTGTCCGCAGGCCCGAGCAAAAGGTGGCGGGATTTCGCCGGGCTAGCCGGATGGTATCGGCGCCACACAATGAGCGAGGGAAGATCTAGGCAGTGATCGGCGTGGAGATGGCTCAGCACCACGTGCAGATCGGAAGGATCCGCCAGTTCTTGCAGTTTGGCAAGCACACCGGGGCCGATGTCCATCAGGACACCCGGAGCGTTATCTACCTGCACCAGATAGCCCGAAGGAGGGTTGGCTGGCGAAGCGGTGCTACCACTGCAGCCAAGAATGGTCAGCTTCATAACTTAACTTTCTCATGAGTGAGCCAAAATCGCGATATTTTTGCCAGGAAGTTTCTTGGCGAGGCTACACCCTGGGATGTGATGCCACTGTGGTGATACTTGGCCCGAGGAAGCGTTGCGATAGTTGCGCGAAAAGGTGCGGGTCGCCGGTGGATTCAAAACTGCGCGTAGGCTGCGGATGCTGCTCGGGATCGGCTAACAGGTCTTTCTCGCTGAGCACTCGCAAGACATCTTTGGCGGTTTCTTCGGCACTGGATACTAGTGTCACGTTCTCCCCCATCGCCAGTTGGATAACGCCTGACAGCAACGGGTAGTGCGTACATCCCAACACCAGGGTATCCACGCCTGCTGCTTGTAGTGGCTCCAAATATGCCTCCGCCACGCCCAAGATCTGCCGACCAGAAGTGATGCCTCGTTCCACAAAATCAACAAAGCGCGGACATGGTGCTGCCACACACTCGATGTTTGGGGCAGCAGCAAACATGTCTTGGTAAACACCGGAATTGATGGTGCCCAAGGTACCAATCACGCCGACTTTGCCATTGCGGGTAGTGGCCACTGCACGTCGTACTGCAGGCAGGATAACCTGTACCACCGGGACGTCGTAACGCTCGCGCGCATCACGCAGAAAGGCGGCGGTGGCGGTGTTGCAGGCGATGACCACCATCTTGCATCCCCGCTCCACCAGTTCATCAGCGATTTTGGTGGAATGCTCACGCACCCGCTGGATCGGCTGTGGCCCGTACGGTCCATTCGCAGTATCGCCGATATAGATAATGGACTCGTGGGGCAACTGGTCAACAATTGATCGCGCAACAGTCAAACCGCCCACACCGGAGTCAAAAATACCAATGGGGGCGGATGCATCAGGGGTTTTAGTCATAACAGATTCAATAGTAATCAGTTAGATCGAACCGCGTTGCAAACGCTTCTTCTCCCGCTTTTGCACCAACGCTAGGGGGTCATCGGAAGTGATAGTTGCACCAGCAACGATGCCACCAATCCCACCGAACAGGTGGCCCTGCCAGCTCACCCCGGCATCACTGGGAAGTACTCCCCAAATCAGACCGCCATACAGACTGGCCAGTACCACTCCGAGCAGGACCTGCCCCAGGCTGCGATTAAACATGCCTCGGACAATCAAGTACGCAAGCCAACCGTAGATCAGCCCCGAAGCACCAACGTGGTTAGTACCAATCCCGCCAAACAGCCACGTGCCAATCCCGCCGATTATTGCAACGATGAGCGAAACTTCCCACAGCACTTTATGCCCCGACCAAGCGATCAGGAACACAAAAATCGCTGCGGGCAGCGTATTGGCTATCAGATGCGGAAACCCGACATGCAAGAACGGTGAGGTGAATATGTATGGCAGCGAACTGACGTCCAAGGGATGAACGCCGAAGTGCGTTAGGTTTTTCCCCGTCAACAGGTTGATGATGTGCACGACCCAAATGATCGCAACAAAGGTACCGGCTGAGGCTGCCCCACGGCGAGCCGCCTGGCTCCCCTTCGACACCAGTGACACTCCGCCTGAAGACGGCACCTGCGGCACATAGTTTGGGTTCGGGAACTGGTACGACACGTTAGTCACGTCCTCAAGGAATGTGCTCTGACAAAGAATTAATCCATGTGTTGCGTTATTTTACTGGCAATCGCGAAGCTGCGCGTAGCTTGCCAAGCCATAGCCACTGCTAGCATGCACCACCGCATCCACAATCGCAGCGCAGACGACATCAGCAGCAGCAGTAGACAGCGCAATCATCTCTTCGATCCCAACGCCGATGCCGTTCCCGGTTGCGAGGGCGAAAAGGGTATCGCCGTCGAGAGGCGAGTGTGCGGGACGGATCGCTCTGGCCAGGCCGTCGTGCCCCGTCATGGCGAGCCGTTTAGCTTGAGCCTTGGTCACCGGCGCATCGGTAGCAATGACCCCGATGGTGGTATTCAACTTGGTCAGCAAACCCTTTTGCTCGGCGAAACGGCCCGGGTCCACCGCTGGTACGGCAGAGTCTCCCCAAAACCTGCCGGTTTCCTTATCTATCACCGCACCTACCGGATTGGCCACCACACCTGCAGCAACCGTATAGCCGCCGACCTTTTGCGAGGATTGACCGAAGCCACCCCGCAGCACTCCAGCGGTTGCGCCGCATCCAGCCCCTACCGAACCTGATTCGGTCTGTGGCTCCCCAAATGCCGCTTGGACCGCAGCATAGCCGTCCGCGGCGGTCGGCCGATGTGAGGCATCGCCTACGAGGAGGTCAAAAATGACGGCACCGGGGACAATCGGCACCCGCGGACCCGGAATCTCCTCACCGAGCACTGGGAAGCCGATCTCTCTTTCTTCCAGCGCCCGCATGACACCATCAGCGCTGGCCAAACCGAAAGCAGAACCACCGGAAAGCACCACAGCGTGAACTTGCTGAACCGTATTGTGTGGCTCGAGCAAATCAGTTTCCCGGGTACCCGGGCCGCCACCACGCACATCGACGGCAGCCACAGCGCCCCCAGGAACGACAACCACGCTCACACCGGTATCGCCCAGACTGCGGTGCCCGAGCAGCACACCGGGGACGTCGATAAGCACTGTGCTAGCCCATCATCGCTTCGAGCAAGGACTCTTGGTTGAAAGCGAGCCACTGGACAAGCATGTCACGGTCCTGTTCTTCTTGTTCGCTGCCTTTGAGCTCGCCTGATGCCAGGTAGAGGCGAATGTCGTTGAGCCCTGCGACCCAGGCGTGGGCCTCTTCTTCCGTTGCCACCACCGCCACATTGCCGTCAGGGCCCAGTGCATTCGTGATCACGGCCAGGTTCTCCAGCTTGGCTCGGCAAATGTCGTTTTCATGCAGGGAGCGCAAGAGTGAATTGTCGCCCTCGTATTCCTCGTCCCCTGCCATCTCAAAGTCCGGCAGCAACCGCGCGAGCGCAGGGTCAGTTGGCGGCTCCTTATGCCCGGAGGCCATGCCGGTGAGCTCAGCGAGCTCGTCTTTCGGCGCAGACTGCGCGCGGTGAATAAGCGCCTCGGCCACGGCAGATGCCATGTCCCCTAAGACTTCACGCTCCATCGGCTCGAAAGTTACAGTGAACCTCGCGCCCCGCATGATGGACTTCCTCTTTTTCCAGGCTTCCATTGTCTATCCCGCCTGCTGCATCGTGGCCCACAGCCCCGCTTTGTGCAGCTTCTTCACGTCAGCTTCCACCTTGTCACGCTCACCAGAACTCACCACCGCCTTGCCCTCGGTGTGCACCTGCATCATCAACTCGGTGGCTTTCTTGCGACTCATTCCCAAAACGGTCTGGAAAACATACGTCACATAACTCATCAGGTTGACTGGATCATCCCACACGATGCACATCCACGGCAGGTTTTCACTGGTCATCACGTCAACATCGACGACTTCCTCCAGCTCCGGAGAAGCCATCGGCGCCGAGGGGGTGCTCATTGATCGGAAGCGCTCACTCATGCTTTCCCAGCTTAGTAGCCAGCCGCCCACAGCCGCACGCTAGCCCACGCCGACCTATGCCGAGACCCGCCCCAGCAGAAAACCCCCACCGTGCTGGCAAGCAGTGCATTAAGCTGGCAATGTGACCTCTTTAACCGAACTCACCGGTGTTACCGGATCCGCGTCCTCACTGCCAAGCGATCGTTCTACCTCGCTGCTGACAGATAAGTACGAACTGACGATGCTGCAGGCTGCGCTTGCCGACGGCACCGCGCACCGGCAGTGTGCTTTCGAGGTTTTCGCACGCAGGCTCCCCAATGAGCGGCGTTACGGGGTCGTGGCCGGCACCTCCCGTGTCCTGAATGCAATCAAGGACTACGTATTCACTGAAGAACAACTCGCTGGCTTGGATTTCCTCAACGAACAGACGCTGGCTTACCTCCGCGACTTCAAGTTCAGCGGGCATATCGACGGCTACCGGGAAGGCGAGCTCTACTTCCCGAACTCGCCGCTCCTCACGGTCCGGGGCACCTTCGCCGAATGCGTGATCCTGGAAACGGTCATCCTTTCCATCATGAATTCCGATTCCGCCATCGCCTCCGCGGCCGCCCGCATGGTCACCGCCGCAGATGGCCGCCCAATCATCGAGATGGGCTCTCGCCGCACTCACGAGTATGCGGCTGTCACTGCCTCTCGCGCGGCCTATCTCGCGGGGTTCGAAGCCACCTCCAATCTCGAGGCAGGGCATCGTTACGGCATACCGGTATCGGGCACCGCCGCCCACTCCTGGACCCTGGTGCACGTGAATGAGGACGGCACCCCGAACGAAGAAGCGGCTTTCCGCTCCCAGGTTGAGGCGCAAGGGCCGGGTACGACGCTGCTCGTTGACACCTTTGATATTGAAAAGGGCGTAGAAACGGCGATTCGGGTTGCGGGTCCAGAGCTGGGCGGAGTTCGTATTGACTCCGGTGATCTCGGCATACTCACCCGTCGTGTCCGCCAACAGCTCGATGGTCTCGGGGCCCACAACACTAAGATCGTGGTGTCCTCTGACCTGGACGAATTCACTATCGCGGGCCTACGCGGCGACCCAGTCGACGTGTACGGCGTTGGTACCTCGGTGGTGACGGGATCGGGAGCGCCCACCGCTTCGATGGTGTACAAAGTCGTCGAAGTAGACGGTCACCCGGTGGCCAAGCGTTCCTCTTCGAAGAAGTCTGTGGGAGGTGCGAAGCGTGGCTGGCGCGCATGCCGTAATACGGGCACCGCGGTCGAGGAATTGGTTACGCCATTCGGCGCGGAGGCCCCCACCGTAGGTTCCCTTGAGGTCCGCGACCTGACGGTGCCGTTGCTTCGCGACGGCAAACCGGTGGCAGATCTCCCGACGCTTGTTGAGTCGCGCGATTACTTAGCCTCTCAGCTAGTGTCGTTGCCATGGGAAGGTCTTGCGCTCTCCCGCGATGAGCCTGCGCTCAACACTCGCTTCATCGGTTTCTAGTTTTTTCCACGTGCATGTGAGTTTTCAGCCACCGCCGGGAACATCACCGCGCCCTAGCGCATTTCACTGCTAGGTGAGGTGTTTTTCACCGGTTTACAGCACGACTCTCAGCACGTGGAACGGAGGTGACACAATGACAAATGATATCGACCTAGCAGCGGACTTTGCTGATGATCCGCCAGAGGTGGAATCTCCAATTCTGCCTCCCTTGACGGAACTCTATGGCGATGAAGCGCTGCCTGCGGACTTGGACTTCGACTCGATGATCGCCACTGCTGTCGATCCTGCTACCCCGCCGCCGGCTGGTGACCTCATCCCCGAATCGGAGCCTTATGCTTCGGATGACGTGGCTGCCACGTCCGCTCTGGATGAGGAGCTGCTGCCCCCTGAGCTGGATGATGACCTCGGTTTTGCAGACACTCACGAGGGGCTTCAGGAGGATGACTTCCACCTGGATGATTCGCAGGAGGATGCTACAGATTCCGACTTCGATTTTGACCCGGGGGTGTAGACCGTGAGCGATATTTCCCTCGACGGGTTCGAAACCGGGGTCAGCCAACAGCACGCTACGGAAGCAACACTGCTCGCTCGCGCCAAGTCCGGCGACGAGCGAGCTTTTGCTGCGTTGGCGCAGTCGGCTTCCAGTCGAATGTGGTCCGTGTGCCTCTCCATCACAGGCAATAAGCACGACGCGGAAGATGCCATGCAAAACGCCCTGACGGCAGCCTGGCAGAACTTGGATCGCTTTGACGGCGGCGCGAAGTTCTCCACGTGGGCATACCGGATCGCATCCAATGCAGCTCTCCAGATAGTCCGTAAGCGCCGCGAGCTACCTGATGACGAGGCCGGCTACAACGAAGTAGCACCAGGATCGAATATAGACACCCAAGTCACGGCGGGAATTGTGGTTCGTGAAGCCCTCGCAACACTTCCCGAGGAATTCCGAGAGGCGATCGTCCTACGCGAATACGCTGGCCTGAGCTACCAAGACATCGCCGAGCAGCAGGGCATCCCAATCCAGACGGTAAAGAGCCGCATCAACCGCGCGCGCACGAAGCTTCTCGACGCCCTACGCGCCGCAGGGGTCGACTCTTAACTTTTTGGCGGCAACGGCAAGAAACAGCCAGCCGCAGCCTGGGTGGTAAACACGCCGTGGCTGCGACCGGCTAGGTTCCGCTCATGGGCTACTGCAGGAAACCCCAGTACTTCAGGTATTCCGTCTCCTTGCCCTTGTAGTTAGTACCGGTGTGGGATGCAACTAGGATTTTCTGATCTGGGTACCAGGCAGCCCACTCCGGGGAGGTATCGCTGTCAGAAGTCAGGCCGGTCACAACTTCCGGCTTGTTTCCGCTCGCATCTTGGAGCTTCTGCGGTGGCATTTTGCTCGACTTCTGTACTGCGTCCCAGCCTTTTTGGGCTTCATCGCCGACGAGTACATACTTCACACCCGAGTATGCAGATTCGTTCTGCTTATCACCCAGAGCGCTCGTTTCCACCAGGCACGCATATCCCGTGGCAGGAGAGTCTGCAAACCAACCGACGCTGGAGCCAATGTCGCGCGGATCGTTGCACGAGCGGATCTTGTCCACAAAGGCAGCTGGGAGCACATCCTTCGTGCTCGACTCACGGTTTACAATGTGCCGTTCGTTCTTGCTCGGGTCTGCCAAAGCATCATTCGTCTTGGACGACGATCCGGAGCCGGAAGACTTAGAGGTTGTAGTGGACTTCTGAGTGCTTGGCGAGGCCGCCTGCGTCTCGGTCGAAGCTGGGCTCGGATCTTCAGAACCACCATTTGTCAAGGCCCAGATGCCACCGCCAACAAGAGCTAGGGCCAAGACACCACCACCGATCAACAGCGGAGCCTTGGACTTACTGCCGGAAGCCCCACCAGCGGTGGTGCTATAAGCCGAAGACGGGACGTTGTTGTTCCCGGAACCGCCAGCTGAAGGTGACTGGCTGAAGGCGTTGGCAGCAGGCTGCCCAGCGTTATCAGCTCCACCGCCATAAGGGTTAGCACCATAGGGATTACCTGTGGGTGCCGCTGCACCTTGAGGGGAAGCCGGCGCAGAGTTCGGGGCAGCATTGCCATAGGGGTTCGCCCCTCCTGCTAGCGCGCCGGCTCCAGCAGCCCCGGCAGCTGGAGCTATCGGAGTCTTTGCAGTGGCAGCACTACCCTCGGTGAAACCATTGAGCGTGGCGCGCAACGCACCGCGGGACACCACGGTCTTCGGGTCATCAAGAGTCATGACCGTCCCGATCTCGCCCAGTCGATTCTGTACGTAAGGAATACGAGAAGAACCACCGGTCATGTAGATCGGAGTTGTTGCCTGATCCACGCCTGCCTGCTCGAGAGCTGCGCGAGTCAGTTCGACACCACGTCCGACGGAGTCCTGGATAATCCCGTTGAACTCATCGCGGGTGATCAGTATGTCGCGCTCGCCCTGCGGCGTAGAAACAGTGATGGTGGCAGAAGAAGTATCAGACAGAATCTCCTTCGCCTCTCGGATCGCTTCTTCCAGCGAGTGCATAACGGAGACTGGGGCGGTGCGCACATAGTCTGCGAAATCCGGGTCATCGTGTTCCAGCTGTGTAATCACCCAGCGGAACATCAAGTTGTCTACAGTGCGACCGCCTAAGGAGTTATCGCCCTTTGCCGAGACGACTCGGAAGTTGCCGTCGTTAAGCGCCTCAAGAACTGCGATGTCAAGAGTTCCGCCACCGAAGTCGAAGACGGCAACGTGGCTCCCCGGCTTCACCTGCTGCTGCGCCGCGTAGTGCACAGCAGCTGCGCGTGGCTCGGAAATAGTGCGGATGATCTCGGCGCGGACCCCAGCCTGCTGAGCTGCATTCTTAAGCTGGTCTACTGAGTGCACCGACCAGGCCTCAGGGTGGGTCAGGGTCACCGTCTCCGGATCTTGACCTGCGTGCTGGGAACGCGCCCGATCTAGAGCAGTGGCAATCACTGCGGCGATTAGTTTGAGGGTGTCCTCGTCATGTCCACCCAGCTGGACATGATCGTGATCGATGTAGCGCTTGGGAGATAACAGCAGCTTGGATGCGTCACGACGCCCACGCAGCAAGGCAGTATCACCGGCGAGTACAGCGCCATCTTCTAAGTACACTGCGGAAGGCATCAGATTGGATCGGTGTGTCAGTGCAACCGTCTCTACTGAGCCACTCATCGGCGCAGTGTGGGCAGCCGAGGTGTTGCTGGTGCCAAAGTCAAGCGCGAAATGCCAGGCAGTACTCATTTGTCGCAGTCTCCATGGGTTGATGATTAATAATTTTCGGTGCAAAATATTGGCTTAACGAACCGATACTAAACTATTTTTCAATTTGTAGCAGTGTAACCGGTCACATTTAGGCCACTTATGCCAGTGCTTTAAGGGCCGCCTGATACGCCACCACCAGGCGTTCTCGCGCTTCATCCTCAGCTGCAGAGAGCAGGCCCATTGCCATGTTTTGCATTTCGCTGAGGCGTTGTTGCAGGGTGGCGCGGACCTGCTCCGGAGCGGTATCGGACGGCAATCCAACGACTTCGGCAGCTGTGCGGGCGGAAATCGCCGCACGTAGTGGCGCCAAGAGTGCCGAATCTGGGGTCGAGGAGTAGGTGTTGCGATAGCTGCGGTAGAGCATCACAAAGTGCATACCCGGCTGTGCGAGGGTCACTGACTGCACCCACCGGACATGATCCTTTCCAATATTGCTTCCGGCGAGGTCATCCAAGGCATCAAGCATCCGCACGGCGCGCTGCAGCACAGCAAAGTAACTGATCTCTCCGGTGAGCATTTGGGTGAGGCGACTAATGCCGGAGCGGTCCACCATCCAGTTCATCAGCCCGACTGCCCCCTCACGCGCGGCTACGTCACGGCCAGCGATGATGCCATACTCCCCGACCGTATCCAGCAGGCTGTCACGCATCTGCGCGGTGAATCCCGGCACGACTCGAGCGGGATCCGGCAGCTCGATGACGTCGAGAAGCTGCTCGCGGTCAAGAGGAGAAAGCTGCGCTAGGGTGCGCGCGACATCGCCGGTGATCCTGCCGACAAGTGCAGACTCGGCCATAAAACCGGAGAGCGGCAGCACCTCGGAGACGGAATTGCCGAGTTGCTGCGCGATCGACTTGGCATGTTCCTGGGCGTACTCCAGCGGATCCCGATGCCCGAAGGCACCTGCGCCGAAGCTGTCGGCCCGAGAGAGCACGCCTATCGACGTCAACGGTGTCATCCCCAGCTGAGAGATAAAGAGCTTTTCGTCTTCGCGCGGAGCAGAATCTGACAGGAACACCAGGGAATCTGCCCACGAGCTGGCACGGCGCGTGTCGTTTTGACCGTCGACAAGAACGCGCCGAGTGCGCGCCTCATTTTCAACGGTCAAGGTTGCGGTACCCGGGGTATCGATCAAGGAAAGACGTCGCAGTTGCGCGTTGGGCAGAAACTGCTCAACATGGTCTACCTCATCCAATGGCATCCCCAGGTCGGTGAGTGGCCCGTCTCCCAGCGGGATGCGTTGCTTCTCACCCGTGGTGGTGATCACCTCGGCACGCGCTGGTGCGCCGTCGAAGTACATACTCACTGCCATGGTGCATTCCAAAGAACCGGTAGCAGCAATAACATGCTGGGTGAGCGCGTTAACGAGGGTCGACTTCCCGGACTTCAAACGTCCCACTACTGCTACCCGCGGCGGTCGCGAAACCATTTTGCGCAGTTCTGCAGCATGCTCGGCGAGCTCCGGCCCGCCCTGCGCGAGAGCATCGGTGGCTTGTGTGAGCAAGGTGGTTAGTGCCGCGATCGCTGCATCGCGCGAGGTATCCACTTCTTGGTTTAGGTTCATGTCCACCACGGTTACTTCCCCCTCGCTTCGGTCAATAGCGCTCGTTTATGTGCCTCGAGTTCGGCCATGGTCGCCTGGACAATGTCCCGATTTTTCTGCAACCTGGCTACCCGATTCTTCCGCTCAGATTCAGATTCTTGGGCGATCTTGCGGGCGTCTTCAATCTTCTGTTGGATCTCCCGCTGCCGCGTGCGCAGATTAGAGCGGTGCCGCAATAGGATTTCGGTGCGCGCATTAGTAATGACCTGATCAATCAAGCGCATTGCCGTGGAGCGCGAGTTTCCTTGCATTTCACGCAGCCATGAGAGCAGATTCTGTTTGCCGTTGCGCATCGCCTTATAAGCAAGGTTGACCCCGATCCAGATGCCTCCGGCGAGCGGAGCAACCGGAATCACCATTGCCAGGGCGCCGGCTCCCATCATGCCCATGGACAGCACCGCCGGATCCACTAGATCCTTCGTCTTCTTATCTACGTCACGCTTGACAATATCCGCAGGAACCAGGGACGCTAGGATGCTGCCCATCACCTCACGAATTGTGTTTTCATCGTCAAACAAGCCACGGCAGCTGCGCTCGACTTCAACAAGAATCGCTTGCACGCTGTCTTCCAGAATCTTTTTGAATTCGACCTCGATTTGGCTGGTAAAGACCTGCGGCTTGCTGCGCAGCACCCGCATGCCATCGGCATTAATCCGATCGGTCCAGGTGATGCGCAATTGCTCGAGGCTATGATCCAGGTTGCCCGAAATCTCATTACGGGCCAAAGAGATATCTCGCTGGAACAGCTGCTCCCATTCACTGGTTTCCTCACGAAACTGTTCCAGGTTGGCGCGCTCCTGCTCGAGCTTGGCGACGGCGTCAGAGGCCCCCGTATGAAGCTCGATATCCTGTTCCACACCCTTCTTAATATCCGCCATGCACACCTTCATGGAGTCGATCGCAGTGCGCATTCCGAGGCCAGAGGCAGCGGAGAGCTCCCAGCGAATCTGCTTGCGCAAGGCGGCCATGCCGCTACGGTCGTCGATAATCGCGCGTCGCTCAGGGTCCGTCGCCGCCATCGCGTCGAGAGCACGCAGGCTGGAGACGCCGATAACAGGTATTTCAATACCCAAGTGCTGAGTGATGAGGCGACGATTGTCCTCCACGATGGCGCGCCAGCGGCGAATATTCTTATCCGTTTTGGTCACCGCGACGATGACAGAGCCAACCGTCTCCCGTGCTTGCCGCAAAATGTCCATTTCGGGAGCGGTGATCGGTGTGGATGCATCGCAAACCATCAGTAGCACGCCGGCCTGGCGCGCCTCCGCAAGCGCCGCAGCAATAGCATGTTCATCAAGGCCGCCGACGCCGGGAGTATCAATTACTGTGAGCGCCCCTAGTCCCTCAAAACCCAATTTGATTTCAGCTGCACTCGGCAAGAGCAAGGCGGCATCCTCATCCCCTGCCGCCTGGTCGATTTCTTGTACAGCCTGGTGCGTGACCCACTTCGGGAGCTCAGCATGCGGGATAGGATCCTTATGATCCCCACGTACTAAGAAGAACTCCGGAGCGCCGTCCATGTGTGGGTCAGTGAGCACTCGGATGGGCGCCGAGGTACACATGAGGACGTCAACCGGCAAGAGATCCCGGTACCCCACCAACGCGTTGACCAGTGAGGACTTTCCGCGTTTAATCTCGCCAACCACGACGACGGTTCCCGCACGAAAGTTCGCATCCATGAGTGCGAGCGCGTGTTCCGCGGACCCGGCGCGTCCATACTTACGAGCAATTTCAGCCGCTCGAGTCACGGATTCCCGCGGGCCTCGCTTGGGTGGATTACCGATTGGAGCAGTCACAATATTTCACTTTCATTGGGTCTCAAGCCGGACGACCAGGGACGCTACCCCCGATTGGAACATTCTTCTATTGTGCCCAAAACCATTATCGACCGCATGTTTTATTGAAAATATTTCTTCTTATTCGGAGTTCTTTCTACCCCCGGGGAACATAACGGGTCGATGCCGCATTCCATAAACGACAGGACAACAGCGAAGTCCTGAACGATACTAGGCACTACCAACCTATGACGAAAGTCACGAGACCGAAAGGGTTCCCCAATGTCTGACTACAACAAGAATGCAGCTGAGCAGAACTCCGCAGGCACCAAGCCAGGCGCGTTCGAGACCATCGATGCCCAGGGAAACAAAGTACAAGGCCAGGTAATCGGAGCACAGGACTCCGATCTTGACGGCAAGCTCGACTCCTACCAGGTCGACATCGACGGCGATGGCAAGGCCGACGGAACCGTCACCGATGCCAACGAAGATGGCAAGGCCGACAAGATGGAAATGGACCTGGATAAGGACAGCATCACCGACACAGTCCTCGTGGACTCCGACAAGGACGGCACCATGGATCGGGTGTCCCTCGATCAGAACAACGACGGTTTGATTGAAACCCACATCGTGGACACGGATGACAACGGCCGAGTCAACAAGGTTGAACTGGATACAGACGGCGACGGAGTTGTTGACACCAAGGCACGTGACTCCAACGAGGACGGCCGCATCGACTCCATGCACTACGACACCGACGGCGACGGCAAGATGGACGTTGACCAGTACGATTCTGACGGCGATGGCCGCGTCAACAGCACCTCCGGAGACGGCGAGCTTTCCGCCGCACAGCAGGCGGTTGGACAGGGCGCTTTCTCCCAGGGAATCCCAACCAATGGCGCGAAGGGCGCTGCAGATGCAGCTGGTGATTCCGCTGCTGCTGGTGCCGCTGGAGCTGCCGGTGGCGCCGCCGCAGGTGCCGCAGCAGCCCCACAGGCTGAAGCCACTACCCCAGCCCCAGAATCTTCCGCATCGCCAGAGGCTCCAACTCCAGAGGCGCCAGCCCCTGAGGCAGCTGCTCCGGAAGCGCCGGCAGAAACTGCAGCCCCAACTGCTGCTGGAGACCGCACTCTCGAAGACTCCGACCGAGATGGCGTTGATGACGTCGTACGCATCGACACAGATGGCGATGGCAACGTGGACGTACGCGCCTACGACCGGGACGGCGACGGCGACATCGACTCTGTGCACTACAGCGAAGAAGGCAGCGGAGGAAGCGACTCTTTCGTGTTTGATTCCAACAACGACGGTGTGGCCGATCACCAGCGCAACATGGAAGATGTCACCGATAGCCAGTCCGCATTGGGTGACCTCATGGGACAAGGCCTGAACGATGTCGCTGCCGGTGGTGCCGCCACTGCCGCAGCACCTTCCGAGGCACCAGCGACCGAAGCACCAGCACCAGCTTCCGAGGCACCAGCTTCGGAGGCACCAGCGGCTGCAGCTGCGCCGACCAACGCACCCGCCAGCGCTCAGAGCGCGCCAAGCACCGGAAACGGCACCGAAGTTGACCTGGACGGCGACGGCTACTCCGATGGCTTCGCGCAGGATACCAACAACGACGGCCGAGCTGACATCCTGGAATACGATTCCAACGATGACAACATCACCGACACCGTGATTGTCGATGGCAACTACGACGGCCGCATCGACGAGGAGCACCGCGACACCGACGGCGACGGCCAGACCGATGAGGCACTCATCGACACCGACTTCGACGGTTACGCCGATATCAAGGGCATCAACACCGACGATGATCTGATGTACGACTCCTACGAGGAAGTCACCTCCGATCTGGCCCCTACCATCGACGTCGATATGCCACAGGGCGACACTGACAGCGGCGACTTCGCTTAAGGTTTAGCCAACCCGCTAGGTTGCACAGCCCCGACTTCCCACCAGGAGGATCGGGGCTTTGCCATGCCGCATACCCGCCAACTGACACCGACTACACTGACTGATAGCCCAGTCGCTCTACCTCGCCCGAAAGTTGCAATGCCAGATACCTCCAGCCCCGGCAGCTCAAGCAGCCCTAGCACCTCTGACCTGCTTAACGCTGCAGTTACAGCGCTCGGCGGGACCCGGCGCGAAGGACAAGAACGCATGGCCGCGGCGGTGACCCAGGCGATGGAAACCGAAAGGCACCTCGCAGTCCAGGCTGGCACCGGAACGGGCAAGTCTCTTGCCTACCTGGTTCCTGCTATCCGACATGCGCAGGAAACCGGTACTACGGTCATCGTCTCTACTGCGACGATCGCGCTGCAGCGGCAGCTCGTGGATCGAGATTTGCCCCGGCTTGCTGATGCCCTCGAACCATTGTTAGAGCGTCGCCCTACCTTCGCCATCATGAAAGGGCGCCAAAATTATCTGTGCATGAACAAGGTTTCCCAATCACAACTGGATGGCGGCGAGTCGCTCATTCCAGAAGAAGAGCTTTCATGGCTGGGGAAACACGTTGCCCGCCTGCATGAATGGGCTAATGAGACCGAGTCCGGAGATCGAGACACCTTGGAACCTGGTGTGCCGGACTTGGCATGGCGCCAAATGAGTGTGAGTTCCCGGGAGTGCCTTGGTGCCACCCGCTGTCCCCACGGCGAAGAGTGCTTTGCTGAGCTGGCCCGCAGAGCCACCAAAGATGTGGACATCATCGTTACCAATCACGCATTACTCGCCATTGATGCGCTTGCCGATATCAACATCCTGCCCGAACACGAAGTGATCATCGTCGATGAAGCGCATGAACTGGACGGCCGCATCACTGCCGTGGCCACAAATGAAATCTCAGTCACCTCTCTGAATATGGCGGCGAAACGTGCCGGAAAGTTGGGTGCTGAGGGCCGTGAGGACAAAGTCACTGACCTAGCCCGTGAACTAGATGACGCGTTCATGAGCGCCCCTGATGGCCGATGGAAAGCTATGCCCGAAGTCGCCCAGAATATTCTCATCGCCGTGAAAGACGCGCTGTGGAGTTTGCGGGAAACCATTCAACGCGCCCCCGATGGCGAAGCTGCCAATCAACCGGAGAGATTTGCAGAGCGCCAATCCCTGAGCAATCACCTCACTGATCTTCACGATGCCATCGTGCGTATTTTGGAGGTTTTCGCCCAGTCGGATGCTTCAAAACACGCGGATGTCGTATGGCTTAACAAGGACGAGCGTCGTGGCAATATTCTGCGCGTGGCCCCGCTGTCAGTTGCTGGTCTGCTGCATTCCCGCTTGTTTGAAGGCCAAACCGTGATTCTGGCCTCAGCCACGTTGACCATCGGCGGCAACTTCAATGCCATGGCCGCCAGTTGGGGACTTCCCAAAGGCAGCTGGGATAGCCTCGATGCTGGTACTCCCTTTGACCCGGCTAAATCAGGCATCCTGTACACCGCCCGCCAGTTGCCCGACCCAGGCCGCGATGGTGTCCCGCAAGAGACTCTTGATGAAATCTTCGAGCTCATCATGGCTGCCGGTGGGCGCACACTGGGGTTGTTCTCCTCCCGTCGTGCGGCCGAGCAAGTCACCGAGGCGATGCGGCTGCGCCTGCCCTTTGATATCTATTGTCAAGGGGAAGACTCTACGGGTGCACTGGTGGACAAGTTCGCGGCTGATGAGAACTCGTGTCTCTTCGGCACGCTGTCATTGTGGCAAGGTGTGGATGTTCCCGGCTCGGCTTGTTCGCTAGTGCTGATAGATCGCATCCCCTTCCCGCGTCCAGACGACCCGCTGCTCCAAGCACGAAAGGAAGCGGCTGATGCCGAGGGCAGGAATGGCTTCATGGAAGTCGCCGCTACCCATGCCGCCTTGCTGATGGCCCAGGGGGCGGGGCGTTTGCTCCGGCATGTCACTGACCGTGGTGTCGTCGCAGTTTTGGACAATCGTCTGGTGACCAAACGCTACGGTTCATTTCTTCGCCGCTCAATGCCCGTGTTTTGGGAGACAACCAATCCACAGACCGCCAAGGATGCCCTGAAACGATTGGTAGCCCAATGAGTGTGTACGAAGCAGTCTTTGGCGGCGATCTGCCGGACACCACCGCCATCATCAGTGGCGATGAACAGCTCAGCTACCCCCAACTGGCTGAGAACATTGAGGATGCCGCAGCGAACCTCTTTCATCACGGCGTACGACCTAATGATGTCATCGGGATCCAGCTTGCCAATGGTGCAGATTTCGCGGTGCTCTTCCACGCGGTGCTTCGCCTCGGCGCGGTGGTAGCCCCGCTCGGCACCCACCTGCCCACTTCCGATCGAGACAGCCAGCTGCGCGCGGTGAATGCAAAATTACTGCTGGGACTGTCGGAAGCTCGCAAGCTTCGTAGACCCCGGGGCGCTCACACCGCCCCTACGACGAGGATCGACCCCGAACAACTCGCTTGTCTCCCCTTTTCCTCCGGAACCACCGGCACGCCAAAAGCTGTCATGCTGCCGCACCGCGCCCTAGCCGCCAATGTGGAGCAATTCCGCCAAGTGCTGCCGCTACGCCCCGGCCAAACCTGCTTGTCAGTGCTGCCATTCAGCCACATTTATGGGCTCACCGCTCTGCTCAACGTCCCACTTGCTTTGCGAGCCCGCGTTGTCGCACAAGATTTTCAGCGCGAATCCTTCATCAAGGCACACGAAACACATCAGGTAGACCTCACCTTCATTGCCCCGCCTTTGGCCACACTGTTGGCAAATGACCCACTCGTACCCCGCACTGACTTTTCCACCCTAAAGACTGTCATCTCGGGGGCAGCCCCACTCAACCCGGAGACCGCTCGGGCCGCAGCTGAGCGCGTTGACGCGCGGATTATGCAGGGTTTCGGGCTCACCGAGGCCGCTCCTGTTACTCATTTGGCGTCACAACCCGGACTCCCGATCTCTTCCATCGGACATCCATTACCCGGGACGTCGATTAGCGTGCGCCATCCGGACACCCATGAGCCGGCTGCAGAGGGGGAAATGTGGGTACGCGGCCCGCAGGTGATGGCCGGCTATCTGGGCGATCCCGAGGCGACCACACGCACGCTTGTCGACGGCTGGTTGCGGACCGGCGATCTAGTGCGACGCAATCCAGACGGATCCTTTGAGGTCGTGGACCGGATCAAGGACATCATCAAGTACCACGGCTTCCAGGTGTCGCCGGTGAAACTAGAGCGAGTGATCCTAGACCTACCCGACGTGCATGATTGCGCGGTGACGAGGGGCTATGACCCGCGTGGCGAAGAACAACCAGAAGCTTTCGTAGTGGTGGAACCCGGTTCCCCACTGTCTGCTGCGGAAATCAAGAACTGGGTGGCAGCCCACGTTGCTCCTTATGAGCGGGTCCGCGCCGTACACCTAGTAGCGCGGATACCCCGCAGCGCCGCTGGAAAAATTCTCCGCAGGCAGCTGGGCTAGTTCCCGCTCCAGTTCTTGATACTTGGTCACCATGAGGACCGACAAGTACGGATAGGTGATTACCGCAGCTAAGCCGGAAGAAAATGATTCTGCCAAATGGATGAGGCCGACCAGCAGAAAGGTAACGAAACTGTCACCGAAACGCTGCGTGGTCAGGTGCCAGGACCGGGCGAAAGCCCGCGAGATTGACATCTGGGTTGCGGCCGCGGTGACAAAGAAGGTCAAATAACTCGCCACTGGAATCCATAACAGCGAAGCGATGACCGCCACGACGATTCCAACAACATAAAGCTCCCCTGTGCCCCCATCTGCTGTGAATCCGGGCAGCAGCAGCATCGCAAGCAATGCGAGTAACGGTACCCAGGCGACCAGCTTGGACAGCAGATAGGCCATCATGATGCGGCCGGTGCCCCGCAGAGTTAGATAGTGCCCCAAAGTCGGCTGCTTCCCCGCCAACAGATCGCTTGCACGGCGATGCTGAATCGCAACGACCCACAATGATATGACAAACACTGCGCCGATGAGAAGCACCGCCCCTGTTGCCATGATCCTATCCAGCTGGCTTTGTGCCACCCGCAGGACTTCTTCAAAAAAGAAGCCCGTCAGGATGAACGATGCGAAAAGCAGCACGATTGCAACGGCTCCGCCGGCCAGGCTGAGCAACATCCCGCCGAAATTGTTGATGCATAGATTCAGGGCCAGCTCGAATGCACCTTTCCGCGCCGGTGGCCCGTGGTGGTATTGCGTGGCTGCGTGCGGTGGCGGTGGCAAATGTCCATGCGGGTTCGTCATGGGCCCAGTCCTACTTTTCTTCTCGACTCCATTGCGGCTATGGAATGCTCCACAGCCACAATTTGTTTCCGAGCTTTATTGTTACACGCGTTCTTGAACTGGGCGGCCTGTTGCTTTGAGGTAGGCATGAGCTGTTGCGATGACAATCACAGGACTAGCGACCAAGGTTCCGATCAAAAGCGCTAATACACCCAACATTGCGATGAGACCCGCCAACAGCAAGAACAGCAGCGCCTGCCCGAGGTTGTTCTTCACTACAGTGAAGGACTCAGCGAAGGCATCGAAAATACCGACCCCCGGCACTGCAGCGGCATAGCCAGCAAACATAAACAAGAAAGCCACAATGACGCCCACGATGACCAGGTAGGAACCAAGGTTGACCGCAATGTTTACCAGGAAGGCAACCAGGAAGATCTTTGGCACAGCGTCGAAGGTGAAGAAGTCCCGCAAGGAAATCCGCTCACCGCTGGCCACTCGCACCGCGTTTCGAGTATTAATGGCTTGGAGTATCAGCATCACAATGGTGAAGATGACGGTAGCCAGAATAAGGATGATTATGGAGCCGAAGGGAGGCTGTGTTGCTTCGTTTGCGGAGTTTTCAATAGACCACATAATGGTTGGAACGATGCCACCCAGGAAAATCAGTCCACCGATGACACCATAGATCAACATGCCGAGTATCCACGGCCAGGGGTTTTCTTTGAATCCCCTCCAGCCCTGCTCAAGTGAATTGACCGCATCAAACTTCCCTGCCTGAGACTGCACGCCTGGGTATTGCGGATTGCCACCTTGTGGATATCCGCCACCGTATCCATAACCCGGTTGCTGGTAGCCAGCCTGCTGCGGATCGTTAGGGGAGGGATTGTGCGGATACCCTGCCTGCCCACCCTGGCCGGTATTGGGTTGTGGTGAGCCGTAAGGGTTGTTGCCGTACGGGTTTTGGCTGGCATCTCCCTCAGGATTGCCAAATGGGTTGGACATCGTGAATTAGCCTTTCCGAATAGGATCTCGTGCAGCCAACTGAAAACGGGCAGCGTTTAACCAATATAGGTTAACGTGCCCGTGATCATTCGGAAACTTAAGTTATGAAATTGTGCCATTTCCAGGATGGCGGTTTATGGCTCAACCGCCATCAGCCCAGCCCCTATCCGCGATGGCGCTTAGTTGCGACGCTGCACTGGACGCCCCACTGCCACCATATAAGCATGGGACATCGCGATGTAAGTGAAAGGAATCGTAAAGATCATGCCCACGAGAACGGTGCCACCAGCAGCGTTAATGAGGTACAGCAACACGAACAGTAACAAGGATTGCCCCACATTGTTCTTAACCACCTCATAAGAAGACTTCAGTGCGGCCCCAACAGTCATGTCCTCAAACACTGCCGCTGGCATTGCAAAGCCCAAGAAGAACGAGATAACAATGCTGCCGATGATCAGTGCAATGAGGCCGAGCATAGAGAGCAGACCGACGACTATCGATACCAAGAACAGCATGCTACAACGCCGGAAGGTGAAGAAGTCGCGGTAACTGGGGCGCTTCCCGCCCACCGCGTATACCGACTCGCGGAAAAGCACCAGCTCATACAGGACCATCGCCACCACGGAGACGCAGATCGCGATGAAGAACAAAATGAGAGCCATGAGGCTCGGCGCAGCATCCGCTGCGGAGATTTGCACGAAATAGACGAACCAGCCGACCATCACACCGGCAAAGAGCAACAAGTACACGCCCAGATAGGTCAAGGCAGACAGCAGCCATGCACCCAGATTTTCACGCATGATGTTCCATGCTTGGCCAATGGAATCCATGGCATCGAATGTCCCGTTGCCACCTGGGGCAGGAATCGAAGAATACTGCTGCTGATAGCCCTCATTCGGATCGGCATACGGATTACTCATGACGCGTCAATACCTTTCTTTACTGGTTAGATCCACTTTCAGCATAGCGGAGTCCCACAGCTCAGAATAGGGACGCGGCAACGACTGCCAAGGTGGAAATCCCCTCCGTCATACCCACAAACTTAGGGGTCCACGGCTTACCGCGGCGCTTCCCAAGCCAAGGCATGAGCCAAGCGCGCAGCGTCAACGCGCTGAACACCAATACTGCTCCCCAATGGCACAGTCCCCACCCAACCAACAGCAGCACAACCACAGTGGACACTGCATGAAAACCCACTGATACCCAGCGGAATCGTAGATTATTTCTTTCGCGGATGAGCGACTTGACATAAAAGATCGTGCCACAGAAGTACAACGCAATAAGCGCAGTAATTGTGAGCAGCCGTGGTGACAGCGATTCCCCGACAACGAAGCTGGCCAGGGGCACCATCGCAGTAGAAGCCAGCACCGTGCTTAGACCCGACAGTAGCGAGCGGGGGCGGCGTCGATAAGCCTCATACACAGCGATCGGCATCAAAACCCCAAACACGCCCGCCCACATCAATACCGATGGCAGCCGCCAAACGACGACCATTGTCGCCACCGCACATGACGCACCATAGGTGGCAAGTGCGGGAACGTACGCTGTTCTGCGTTTCCCACGAGCACGCAGCCACCAGCTCAGAGCGAAGAACGCAAAGTAGCCCGCATACCATGCGATTGTCAATGGCAGATGAATCCAACGCGGCCCCGCGAGGAATACTCCCAGGACCACTGGCACAGTGACCATGACCCAGGCACCGTGTTGATCGGGAACCCAGCCTTTGGACTTAGGTTTCGCTTTCGAAGTCGCAGATGCCGTTGTCTTTAGAGATGACATATCAAAATCCGTTTCTATGTGCCACGACCGTGACTGAACCGGGTGCTACCTCCGTATAACCCGCATCCCGAACTAACACGGCATCCGGACGAGCTGCGAACTCAGCAAAATCAGTCTCTGAAAGTTCGCAAACTTTCAGGTCAAAGCCCTGCCTAGACCATCGGAATGCTTCCGACGCCGACATGTGTGCAGCAAGCAGCATGGAACCATGACCGACCTGTGCGGCCATTTTCCCCACGCTCATCCCAAGTCCCGCCGAGACGGCTATTGTGGGCTGCCCGGCTACCGGCTTCCGCACAGGTTCCGTAGGAAGGTCCGTGCCACCGATCTGCAGTTTCGAGATTGCCGGTGCCGTCAGGTGCACTGGGCTCGGGAGGAACGCACGGGCCTGGGCCCCATCGTGCTCCACGGTTGCTCCCACGAGGCTTTGCACCTTTTCCCATTGCGCATTTCGCGCCCGGCGGGCTATCTTGCGGATCCGAGCACCGTACCAATTGCCCAATGCCGTAGCGAACTGTGAATCCGTGCCGGCACGGGTGTCCAGGCACAGCGTCACCACAGCTCTAGCGGCTGCCTCGAGGAGCGCAGTACGACCCGGTGGGTTTAGCTTCGGAATGTTGAGCACAATTGGCATGGCTTGAATCGAATCCGGGTTTTCAGGGTCTTCACCATCTCGATCCGAGGCGATTACTGCCTGCAAACGCTGATGAGCACAGCGGAACTCGGGGGTCAGCTCATCGGTTGGCACGATCGACATCCAACTTGCTGATGCCCAACATGTACAGCACCTCATCCATGAAGGGCGAGTTCACCGAGGCGTCCGCAACATCGCGCAGTGCAGGCTTGGCGTTGAAAGCAATACCCAATCCTGCAGCCGAAATCATGTCAATGTCGTTTGCCCCGTCGCCCACCGCAACGGTCTGGTGCATCTCTAAGCCTGAATCGGCAGCAAATTCCCGCAGGAAGTCTGCTTTAGCCTGCCTATCGACGACCTTGCCTATCACCTGCCCAGTCAGCTTGCCATCCACTATTTCTAGCGTGTTAGCGCGGACATAATCCAGCTGCAGCTCCTTAGCCAAGTCCTCCAAAACTTGGATGAAACCGCCGGAGACAACCGCGGTCTTGAAGCCAAGCTTCCGCAGGGTTTTCAAAGTTGTCCGGACTCCTGGTGTCAGTGTCAGCTCTGCTGCCACTTCCCTTACTACGCCCTCATCGAGTCCAGCCAAAGTGGCTACGCGCTCTCGCAATGACTCTTCGAAGTCAAGCTCGCCACGCATTGCACGTTCCGTGACTGCAGCTACCTCCTCCTCGCGCCCCGCATGGGCCGCGAGCATCTCGATGACCTCACCGGTGATCAAGGTGGAGTCGCAGTCGAACATGATGAGGCCTTTTGCACGCCGTTGCACGCCGGCCCTATCAATCGCGATGTCCACCCCGATTTCGTGTGAAAGCTCGGCCAAGGCTCGCCTGAGCGGCACTCCTCCCCCGGGATTCGCATTGGGAACTGAGACATCGAGTTCAATCGCCGTTATCGGATAGTCAGTTAGTCCACGATAGGCCTCAATGTTTGCGCCGTAGTTAGCCAAGGTGCGGCCTACGCTGTGTACATGCTCCGCGGTGATTTGAGCGCCCAGCATTGTCACCACGTGTGTGGAGTGCGGCCGCGACGTTGGGACAGCTTCCAGCTCTTCCACCCGAACCTGCAGGCCGTAGATTTTGAGGGTGTTACGCAGGCCCTCTGCAACAGTGGGGATTCTCTCCGCAGCCACGCCCACGAAGGCCGCGAGAGACAGGTGGCCCCGAAAGACCGACTGCTCGATATCAACCAACTGCACGTCGTGAGCGGAAAGAACCCGAAAAACCGCGGCAGATACTCCAGATTGGTCCTCGCCGGTAATGGTAATGAGTACTGGTTGCAATCCGGGCGCGAGCGCGTTGAACGGTTCCTGTGAGTGCTGTTCAGTCATGGCTCTCATTCTTCCATGCACAGTGGAATACATTAAGGCCCTACCCCCCAAAGCCACTGGGGCTTGGGGGGTAGGGCCTTAATGAAGGATGTCGAGGAGGCTAAGCCGTATTAGTGGCGGCCGGTATGTGCCTCAAGACGCATGCGCTCGACCATATGAGGGTAATGCAGCTCGAACGCTGGGCGCTCGGAGCGGATGCGAGGCATCGAGGTGAAGTTGTGGCGTGGTGGTGGGCAAGAAGTTGCCCACTCGAGGGAGTTGCCGTAACCCCAAGGGTCGTCAACGGTGACGATCTCACCATAACGCCAAGACTTGAACACGTTCCAGATGAATGGGATAACGGACAGACCCAAGATGAACGCAGCAACGGTGGAAATCTGGTTGAAGAGGGTGAAGCCGTCAGTATCCAGGTAGTCAGCGTAACGACGTGGCATGCCCATGTTGCCCAGCCAGTGCTGGATAAGGAAGGTGCCGTGGAAACCGAAGAAGGTGAGCCAGAAGTGCACCTTGCCCAGCTTCTCGTCGAGCATACGGCCGGTCATCTTCGGGAACCAGAAGTACACACCTGCACAGGAGGCGAACACGATCGTGCCGAACAGCGTGTAGTGGAAGTGAGCCACCACGAAGTAGGTGTCCGAGATGTGGAAGTCCAGTGGTGGCGAGGCCAGCATGATGCCGGTCAGACCGCCGAAGAGGAAGGTGACCAGGAAGCCCATGGTCCAAAGCATCGGGGTTTCCCAGGAGATATGACCCTTCCACATGGTGCCAACCCAGTTGAAGAACTTCACGCCGGTTGGCACGGAGATCAGGAAGGTCATGAAAGAGAAGAATGGGAGCAACACTGCGCCGGTGACGAACATGTGGTGTGCCCACACTGCCATGGATAGTGCACCAATGGAGAGGGTTGCGAAGATCAGGCCGACGTAGCCGAACATTGGCTTACGGGAAAATACTGGCACGATTTCAGAGATGATGCCGAAGAACGGCAGCGCCAGAACGTAAACCTCTGGGTGGCCGAAGAACCAGAACAGGTGCTGCCACATGACGGAGCCACCGTTGCCTGGATCGTACAAATGTCCGCCAAGCTTGCGGTCATAAAGGACGCCCAAAGCTGCAGCGGTCAGAACTGGGAAGATCAGCAGTGCAATAATCGAGGTCACGAAGATGTTCCAGGTGAAGATGGACATACGGAACATGGTCATGCCTGGAGCACGGAGGCAGAGAATCGTGGTGATCATGTTGATTGCGGAAGCAATAGTGCCTACGCCACCGGCGCCCACGCCAACGATCCACATGTCAGAACCGATGCCAGGAGAGTGAATGGCATCAGAAAGCGGAGAGTACATGGTCCAGCCGAAGTCTGCGGCACCACCTGGGGTCAGGAAGCCGGACAGCATTGCGACGCCACCAATGGTGGTCAGCCAGAAACCCAGGGCGTTCAGACGCGGGAATGCCACGTCAGGCGCACCAATCTGCAAAGGCAGAATGAAGTTGGCAAAGCCCCACACCACTGGGGTGCCGTAGAGAAGCAGCATCACGGTGCCGTGCATGGTGAAAAGCTGGTTGAACTGCTCGTTAGATACGATCTGCAATCCTGGGGAAAACAGCTCGGCACGAATCAGCAAAGCCATCAAGCCACCAAGGAAGAAGAAGCTGAAGGACATGATGATGTACATGATGCCCAGCTGCTTATGGTCGGTGGTAGTTAGCATCTTCCAAGCAAATGAGCCCTTGCGAGCATTGCCTGTTGGTGCAGGCCTTGCCGGCACGACCGAATGGTCCACCTTAGGCGCTACAGCGGTCATTAGTTCCTCCTGACTAAGCGGAAAGACTCTGCCCTCACAGAATCCTCCAATATTATGTCCTCAAAATATATTCTGAGACATAACGAACCTATCCGGTCCACGGACCGGTTACGCGGTTGAGTCTAGCGTCCTTAACAGCATTCCGGTAACTGTTCACAGGTTGTGGGGGTATTCAAACTTTGTATATTGCCCACCCACTCCGAAAACGATGCCCGAAACTCGTTCCAAACGGGCAAGATCGCAGAGCCCGCTTAGCTTTGGCCAACAAAAGAAAAACGGGGCCGAGGAGCTTTCACACTCCCCTGCCCCGCAATCAATCCGCGTCGAAGCTAGAAGTCCCAGTCGTCGTCGACAGTGATTTCAGCCTTGCCGATGACATAGGAAGAGCCCGAGCCGGAGAAAAAGTCGTGATTTTCGTCTGCGTTTGGAGACAGCGCCGAGAGAATCGCTGGAGATACCTTAGTATCGTCCGCCGGGAACAGCCCCTCGTAGCCAAGGTTGTTCAACGCCTTGTTTGCGTTATAGCGCAGGAATTTCTTGACGTCTTCCGTCCAACCCAGTTCATCATAAAGGTCTTCGGTGTACTGGATTTCATTGTCATACAGCTCGAAGACGAGGTCGAAGGTGTGCTCCTTCAACTCTTCGCGACGCTGAGGTGTCTCCCGCTCCAGCGCACGCTGATACTTGTACCCAATGTAGTAGCCATGGACTGCTTCATCGCGAATGATCAGACGGATCATGTCGGCCGTGTTGGTGAGCTTGCCATGAGAAGACCAATACATCGGTAGGTAGAAACCGGAATAGAACAAGAAGGACTCCAGCAACGTGGAGGCAACTTTTCGCTTCAGCGGATCTTTGCCGTCATAAAAGTCCAAGATGATCTTGGCTTTGTTCTGCAAATATTGGTTTTCCTCAGACCACCGGAATGCGTCATTGATCTCTGCGGTAGAAGCCAAAGTCATGAAGATATTTGAGTAGCTCTTTGCATGGACCGACTCCATGAAAGCAATATTGGTAAGAACCGCTTCCTCATGAGGTGTCACTGCATCTGGGATCAACGAGACGGCACCGACGGTGCCTTGGATCGTATCGAGCAGGGTCAGGCCCGTGAACACGCGCATGGTAGCCAAGCGTTCCTGTTCATTGAACATTTCCCAGTTCTTGATGTCATTGGAAACCGGCACTTTTTCTGGCAGCCAGAAGTTGCCCGTGAGGCGGTCCCAAACTTCTTGGTCCTTCTCATCTGGGATTTCATTCCAGTTAATGGCAGAAATTGGACCACTGAGCACGTGGTCTTCCCCGTCGCGATGATGCGAAGGGGCGTGAGACTGGCGAGTCATAATTTTTCACAAACCCTTTCAATTTTTCTTTCCCCACCATACCTGTCCGCCAATTCATCCGCTGCATGCCCACCAAGCGTGACGCTCCCCTCAATACCCAAAGAAAGATAGGTTCTTAACCTAACTGCACCCGAATTACAATTCGATAAGTCTCTTATTAAGGATTGGTTAAGGTTTGCGGAATTTTATTCACAAATGTCCGCCCTGAAGCAATTTTCTTGCCACAAATTTTCCGCCATACATTCCTATAGGTTTGTCAGGTTTTTCCAATGTTTGAAAACTGTTCAACACCTATCACCCCTTGCAACGATCACTAATGGCAACCCCATTCGTGCTCCATAACGGGGTGTTTTACCGTTAATACGAGCAGTAGCCCTGGAGATCTTTCACAAAACTCTCCCAGGTTGAATTTTGATCACTACTCCGATAATCAAAGGTTAGAGGTATTTAATTCACGGCGGCTGGTGGCATTTGCTCGACGTTTCCACTACATTTTGGGACATCAGTTCGTGAGCGCCCTCCGAGTGTGGCCTGTCCATGCTGTTTGTTGCATTGTTTTTTGCAGCCAATAGTCCAGATCCATTCTTTGTTCGCACTCGCGAACAGTTCATCGAGCCTCTCGAGGCAAGAACACACCACGATTGAAGTAACAAAGGAACCTAACCAATGTCGGCCATGCCTCTCCGTCCGCACGCTCCTTTGCTGGAGACCGTCCTAGACCAAATTGGGCTAGATATTGTCAGCGGGAAAATCAAAGCGGGGGAAAAGTTCACGCTGCAGACGCTGTGTGAGTCCTTCTCCATCTCCCGTACTGTCGCGCGCGAAACCATGCGTGCTCTCGAACACCTCGGTATGGTATCTTCCTCCCGCCGTGTGGGCATTACCGTACTTCCCGCGGAGCGCTGGTCCGTTTTCAGCGAATCCATCATTCGCTGGCGTCTCCAAGTACCTACGCAGCGTGAAGAGCAGCTGTCCTCCCTGACTGCCCTCCGCGAAGCGATCGGGCCACGTGCAGCCCGCATTGCCGCAATTGCAGCAAGCCAACGCGAAGGCCAGCAACTGCGCGATCTAGCTAAAACCATGCGTGAGTTGGGTGAGTCCGGCGAGGGCGGTTCCCAAGAATTCCTCGAAGCCAACATCGAGTTCCATTCCATGCTGCTTGAATGCTCTGATAACGAGATGTTCGCAGCGCTGGTGCCTTCGACCACAGCCGTGATTCACTCTCGACACGATCTCGGCGGTTTCGCAGCTCACCCACCGGCAGAACTGCTCGCTAGCTACGAAGCCTTGGCTGACGCCGTATTTAACCGCGATGCCGACATCGCAGAGCAGGAGTGCGCTCTGGTTGTTTCCCAGGAGTCTAAGGTGGTTGCTTCAGTGAGCTGATCCTTCCCTGGCTAACGGCACGTAGGCTCAACCACAAAAACCACAAGGACGTCGATAAGCAGCGCGCTTATCGACGTCCTTTCCGTTCCGGCCCTAGAGCATGCAGCTGACGCAGCCTTCTACTTCCGTACCTTCCAGCGCCGTTTGACGCAGGCGGATGTAGTAGATCGTCTTGATTCCCTTGCGCCAAGCGTAGATCTGCGCACGGTTAATATCGCGCGTAGTGGCGGTGTCCTTGAAGAATAGCGTCAAGGACAGCCCCTGATCGACGTACTTCGTTGCGACCGCGTAGGTATCGATGATCTTCTCGAAGCCGATCTCATAGGCGTCTTCGAAGTACTCCAGGTTCTCATTCGTCATGAACGGTGCCGGGTAGTACACGCGACCAATCTTGCCTTCCTTGCGGATCTCGATTCGAGACGCGATCGGGTGGATGGAAGAGGTGGAGTGGTTGATGTAGGAAATCGAACCAGTTGGCGGCACTGCCTGCAAATTACGGTTGAACAAGCCATGTTCCATAACATCGTGCTTGAGGGCTTCCCACTGCTCGGCATTCGGAATAGTCACGGTTGAAGTCGCAAAAATTTCCTTAACTCGGTCCGTCTTTGGCTGGAAGTCGGATGGGGTGAAACTATCGAAGTACTCGCCGGAGGCGTACTTGGAGTCTTCGAAGCCAACAAACTTCTGCTTCCGCTCCTGAGCAATCTTGTTTGATGCCTTCAGTGCTTCGTACAGGATCGCTGCAAAGTAGGCATTAGTAAAGTCCAAGGCCTCCTCAGAACCGTAGTGGATGCGTTCGCGCCCAAGGTAGCCGTGCAGGTTCATCTGACCGAGGCCGATCGCATGTGCCGCTTCATTACCCTTCTTAATGGAAGGCACCGAGTCGATCGAGGTCTGCTCAGAGACCGCGGTAAGTCCCCGGATGGCGGTTTCAACCGTCTGAGAGAAATTCGGGGAGTCCATGGTCAAGGCGATATTCAAGGAACCCAAGTTGCAGGAGATGTCCTCGCCGACTTCCTGGTAGCTTAGGTCAGCATTGAAGATGGAAGGCGTGGAGATCTGCAAGATCTCTGAGCACAGGTTCGAGTGGGTAATGCGCCCGGCAATCGGATTTGCCTGATTCACCGTGTCCTCGAACATGATGTATGGGTAGCCCGATTCGAATTGGATTTCTGCAAGCGTCTGGAAGAACTGGCGCGCGTTGATCTTGGTCTTGTGGATGCGGCCGTCCTCGACCATCTCGTGGTAGTGCTCAGAGATAGGAACATCCGCGAACGGCTTTCCGTAGACGCGCTCGACATCGTATGGGGAGAACAGATACATGTCATCGTTCTTCTTGGCCAGCTCGAAGGTGATATCAGGAATCACCACGCCAAGCGAGAGCGTCTTAATACGAATCTTCTCATCCGCGTTTTCACGCTTCGTATCCAAGAACTTCATGATGTCTGGGTGGTGCGCATGCAAGTAGACAGCACCGGCGCCCTGGCGGGCACCCAGCTGGTTAGCATAGGAGAAAGAATCCTCCAGCAGCTTCATCACGGGGATAACACCTGAAGATTGGTTTTGGATCTTCTTGATCGGTGCGCCGGCCTCGCGGAGGTTCGTCAGCAACAGCGCCACGCCGCCACCACGCTTGGACAGCTGCAGTGCGGAGTTGATGGAGCGCCCAATCGATTCCATATTGTCTTCGATGCGAAGCAGGAAGCACGATACCGGCTCGCCACGCTGGGCTTTACCGGAGTTCAGGAACGTAGGAGTCGCCGGTTGGAACCGTCCGTGGATGATTTCATCCACGAGGTGCTTTGCCATTTCCTCGTCACCTGCGGCCAGTGTCAGCGCAACCATGCAAACTCGATCCTCAAAGCGCTCCAGGTAACGCTTACCGTCGAAGGTCTTCAGCGTGTACGAGGTGTAGTACTTGTATGCACCGAGGAAAGTAGTGAAGCGGAATTTAGCGGCATAGGCCTGCTTGAACAGTGATTTAACAAAGAGGAAGTCGTACTGGTCTAGTACTTCCTTCTCGTAGTAGTTGTTCTCAAGGAGATAGTCGAGCTTCTCCTGCAGGTTGTGGAAAAAAACCGTGTTCTGGTTCACGTGCTGCAGGAAAAACTGGCGTGCTGCAGCGCGATCCTTATCAAACTGGATTTTCCCATCGTTGTCGTACAAGTTAAGGAGCGCGTTGAGGGCGTGGTAGTCCAGCTGGTCTGCGGCTGCCATGGGATCCTTGATTGCATCGTTGGTCATGCTCACGTGTCGTCCTCTTCGGTTTCGAAAGTAATCGGTATTGTGTTCTACACTAGTTAATTGTGCTGGCCGCAGCCTTGTTAGGGCTTGAGGCCAAGCGCTTGACAATTGTTCAACAAGCCATCGCGCACGATGGCTACGTCTTCTTCATTTCCCATTAGTTCAAAACGGTAAACGTAGGGAACTTTGCATTTCTTCGCAATGACGTCTCCGGACACTCCGAAGTCCGTCCCAAAATTAGAATTTCCGCCCGCGATAACTGCGCGGATCAAACTGCGGTTGTGCGGGTCATTAAGGAAGCGGATGACTTGGACCGGCACTGGGCGTGGATTGTCTCCAGAAATTGACGCTCCGCCGCCATAGGTCGGGCAGACAAGTACATAGGGTTCATCCACTATCAGCGGTTCTTCCGCCTTCAACAAGGGGATTCGTGCGTGCGGAAGGCCAAGCTTTTCGACGAACCGGTGCGTATTCCCAGTGGCGGAAGAAAAATAGACGATGAGCATTGCTTTCTCGCTAATCTACTGCGTCTTCGCCGGGCATAAACTGGGCGAAGACATAAATAAAGGCCGCCGGTTCAAAGAATGAACCTAGCGGCATGGTCTCCCGTGTTCTTTGCGAGCCACAGTGATGCGACTCGCCCTCTAAGGATGCTGGGAGAGGAAGATCTTAAGTCTTAAGCGACTTCTGCAGCTAGGCTACGGATGCGTTCTGGGCGGAAACCGGACCAGTGTTCACCGTTAACCTCAACCACTGGGGCCTGTAGGTAACCAAGGGCCATGACATAGTCACGAGCGTCATCATCAAGACTGATGTCGACGATGCTGTAATCCAAACCTGCTCGGTCCAGTGCCTTCTTGGTTGCGGTGCACTGTACACATGCTGGCTTGCTATAAACGGTGATTGCCATGTTGATCGATCCTTAGAGAGTTTGGTGATTTTTACTCCACCAGCAGGGCCCGAGTTTCGCATGTCCGGGCTTTTCGGTGACAAGAAAAGACACTATACGTTGTGGTAAAAAAGCGCAATGGACACTAGATATAGTAGTTACAAGGATGATATTCGCAGGAGACGACGCTTTAGAGCACTACATGTTGCGCTCAGCCAGCCAAGGTAATTACATCGTTGTGCTCCCAAAGAACTACACCCATGACATTTCCCCAGCTCGCCCAAAAGTGCGTTATCGAATCGTTATCTACCGTTCACTGAAAGGTCAAATTCGCTGGTAATGACCAGTTTGTCTCGGCAAGCACTTCGTCTCCATGCAGCGAAAGCAAAAATCCGCCACCCTACCCTCACAGGTAGAAGTAGCGGATTCAAAGCTGGATCCAATTAGCCCTGACGAGCCTTGAAGCGTGGATCCTTCTTGTTAATGACAAAGACCTTGCCATGACGACGCACAACCTGGGCGCCCGGCTTGTTCTTCAGCGACCGAAGGGATTTACGGACCTTCATTCGGGCGCTCCTTTCTTTATTGCGCGATTTGTAGGAAAGTTCACTGCGGGAATGCAGCAACTCAACAATGGCAGGCAGCTTTTGCCAGCCATGACACGAAAAACTATGTTAACCGACGCGCCCCCTAAACTCCAAAACGCATCAAACCCCCTCCGTACGCCGGCGCATCTCAGCCGAAATATCTGCAAGATCGCGACCGGTAGTTTCTGGCACAGTGACCCGAACAAATACCAAGGCAGCAACCCCCAACACTGCGAACAGTAGGAATGAGACTGGACCTCCAACAGCATTCACCATCGGCAAAAATCCTTGGGCTACCGCCCAGTTTGCCAGCCACAACCCAAGGCCCGCGATCCCCATCCCGAGCCCACGAGCCTCAGCAGGAACCAATTCGCTGAGCAACAACCACGTGGTCAAAGACACCGCCGACTGTTGAAACGCAATGAAAGCGGTCATGAGAAGCAAGACCATCCAGGAAGCGCGAATGTCGTGCTCTGCGAATCGATACGCCACTGCAAGCAGCACTAGCGACAACGAGGTCCCACTCAACCCGATTGTGAGCAACCTACGACGTCCAATTCGATCCACCAACATCATGCCTACCCAACAGGACACAACGCTGACTGCACCTATCAAAATGGAGGTGTACACGGCATTCTCAGTCGAGATCCCCACCATATTCATCATTTTCGGAGCGAAGTAGACGATCGCATTAACGCCGGTTATTTGCTGTGTAATACCCACCAGAATGGCCACCACCACAGCACGTCTGATCCACTTTTCCCGCAGCGCCAACCGCTCGGCAGCACGCAGCTCTTTAGCTGAGGTTCCGCCCCCAACCAGCTCTGTGTACGGAATCCCAACCCGAGCAGCAATGCGCCGCGCATCTTCCTCCAGGCCGCGACGCCGAAGCCACACCGGAGAATCGGTCATAAACAGCATGCCAACTGCCAGAATGAGACCAGGTACCGCGGCGAGCCCCAGCATCAAACGCCAATTTCCAGTATGCGCAAGCGCCGAATTGGTCAGGAAAGCTAACAACTGGCCGACCACGATCATGAGCGTGTTGAGCGAGACGAGTTGCCCTCTGATCTGGGCAGGCGCCATTTCCGAAATGTACATAGGCACAACGATTGACACTAGGCCTACGGCAAATCCCAGCAACGTGCGAGAAGCTCCAAGTTGCAGCACCGAATTCGAAAGCGCACAGGCTAAGGATCCGAAAACGAAGACTAAACCGCCACCGATCAATGTACGTTTTCTGCCAAACGCGTCCGCAACTCGGCCTCCCAATAACGCCCCCACTGCTGCCCCAACCAACAGCATGGATGTCACAGCTCCCTCAGCAGCGGGCGACAACAGGAAATCACGCTCTATATAAAGGAGTGCGCCAGACATCACTCCCGTGTCATAACCGAAAAGGACGCCACCCAAGGCTGCGACGGCGGCTACGAGACGGGCATAACCAGGCACCAATTCTTGTTTATTCACGCTCTCAACCCTGCCACTTCACTATGCTCGGTGTCATGTCGCATTCCGCAAATTCCACGCGTGCCGAGATCATCACTGCACTGCACACCAAGCCGCAGATTGCTCCAGCCGAGGAGATCCAGCAACGAGTGAATTTTCTGTGTGAATACCTGAAGTCCTCCGGCATGAAGGGTTACGTTCTCGGCATCTCTGGTGGCCAAGACTCCACCCTGGCTGGGAGATTGGCACAGTTGGCCGTCGAGAAGCTGCGCGCAGATGGCTACCAAGCCGAATTTTGGGCAATGCGCCTACCCCATGGTGTTCAGGCCGACGCTCACGATGCGGACATCGCGTTGGACTTCATTCGCGCGGATCATGAAGTGACGGTGAATATTAAGGCCGCGACCTCCGCCATAGAAAAGGAAATTGCTGCTGCGCTTGGGCAAGATTCCCTCGGGGACTTCAACCGCGGCAATGTCAAAGCGCGTCAACGCATGATCGCGCAATATGCACTTGCTGGTGAAAAAGGGCTTTTGGTCATCGGTAGCGACCACGCCTCTGAAAATGTGACCGGTTTCTTCACCAAGTTCGGCGATGGTGGCGCGGACATCTTGCCGCTGTTTGGACTATCCAAGCGCCAAGGCGCAGCTTTGCTGGAAGAACTAGGAGCGCCACAATCGACTTGGCGCAAGGTCCCGACTGCGGACCTCGAAGACAACCGACCGATGCAACCAGATGAGGAAGCATTGGGGGTAAGCTACCGCGACATCGACACCTATGTGGAGGGTGGCGAGACGCTCCCCGCTACAGCGATCGAACGCATCGAGCACCTGTGGCGCGTCGGCCGTCACAAGCGCACCACTCCGGTGACGCCACAAGATACCTGGTGGCGCGAGTAGAGCGGCCACCGAGCGCCCTGCTAGCCGACGCTTTTAGGGACAACTAGTAGCGCTCGGGCTCCTCGCCCAACTCGAAGAAGCGTCCAGAGATCTCCCGCGGCTTAATGCGAACAAAGTTGTACTTCAGCGTCGGAATCCACGGCTTCAGCGACAACGAATCCGCACGGTCAATCTCTTTGGTAGAGGTGAGAATGGTGGCATCGCCGCGGACGATGACCGACCACGCGGTGCCATCGCTAACTTGGTCAGCCTCGAACAACACCTCGTGATTTAAGGCCACGGTGAACAGCTTGTTGCCCTCTGCCGAGCGGAAGTAGATTTCTTCGCCATCCAGCACAAAGTTGACCGGATAAATATCGAATTGGTCATTGCGGTGCACTACCAAACGGCCTAGTTGTACGCTGCCAAGCTTCTCGAGTGCAGCTTCACGATCCAAAATACGGACAGAGGAGTTATCAGACATAGTTCCATTGTTCCACCGCGCCCCGTTCAATGTCTGCTCGCTCCGCCAGCGGGGGTAAGGGGCAACTACTCTCCCGCGCTACCAGTAGGTTGTCAATCATTGAAGGCGCAGCTCGGATGAGGCTAGAACTAACCTAAAGTGCTCAACGATCGTGGTTTCCGACCGGATGTGACAAACGCGAAACACTCCACACCAAGAGGTGTGGAGTGTTCTATTTTGTGGAGCTAAGGGGACTCTTACGCAAGTGTGGATCTACCTGCAACAACGGCGAATTCAAATCCTGCAGTGGGGGAAGCGTGGGGCTTACATGCAAACTTCACACCGATTTTCCGGCGCGACAGACACACTCATGACGGAGGAATGTGAGCGCCTGGTGTCCGATGCACAAGCACGTGAAGTGTTGGAGGCGGAGCGCCTGCGGTCGCGGGGCAAGGTGATTGGTTAAGTGCCCAATCTCGCATGTTTCATTGTGTGGTATATTATCGGAGGTAGCGATATTTTCTTACCATTTGAAACATTGGAGCTCGCGTTATGCGCCATTCGCCAGAACAGTTTCATGAGACGATGAACAAGCTTGCCGCGCCGGTTCAGTTCGCTCTCACACAGGGAATCAAAAAAGCGCGGAAGGCAAACCTGGGAGCGTTTCGAGCAAACAAGAAGTCGTTGCTGTCCCACATCGTTCGGAGTGGCGCCTACGACTACCTGCATGACAATCCCGTTGAAGGATTCACCTTGGACGAGGGCGCTCACAACTTAAACCAAGCCGTTTGCCTCCGCGAAGAAGACACTGGCCTCGAAATCAGGCTCGCGAAAATCAAACGGCTGAGCTTGGTTGAAAGCCCCATCCCCCAACTTGATCAAGACCCTGTGATCCAACAACAACTGGCCCTATACGAGTTGGAAATGCAATCGCCCGGTCTGGCATTTATCAGCTGGGAACAGCCCAATTCGGTAGACTCCTACGATTTCAGTCTCTTGGCCATCAGGCAATCACGTAAGGGAAACATTCGCAAGGGAGAAGCTGACCTGGCGATTCAACTCTCTCCCGGTCAATCTGAGATGATCCCTAAGACCTCTTTTGACCCCAATGCGATCTACAACTATGAGCTAGAAGACGAGAAGAATGAGGATTTTTCATAGCCAGCGGTTGAAGGACCTGCGTCATTCCATGGGCATGACGCAGAAGGAATTCGCTCAGCACCTCGGATGTACCCAATCGTCGCTCTCCGAAGTGGAGAATGGACGCAAGGAGAACCACGACCTCATCCAAAAGGCAGTTTTTGCATTTAAGGTTCCTTCCTCCTACTTTGAAGCGTCCCCTTCTCGTTACGGATCCGGTGCCCTCAATTTCCGTACACACAAAGTGCCGGCAAAAGTACAGGACGCATTTGCTTCAACTTTCTACGAAGCCGAGCGAGAGCTACTTTCAGTACCCTCTAACACGTCTGTCATTCATCTTCTCGATGCCGACCTGAACGATCGAACCGCTCCACTTCCACTATCCCTGATCGAAACTGCGGCGATTGAAACCAGAAAGCGGCTAGGAATTCCAATTTCAGGTCCCGTCTTCAATGTCACCCACGCGATCGAAAATGCGGGGCACCGGGTCTGTACCATCACCAACAATTTCGTCGATATTTCTAGAATTGATGGAGCATCTAGTCCAGCTTTCAATCCCGAAGGACGTGGCCTAATCGCCACAACCGAGAAACAGGACGGTGGCCGCGTCCGATTCACCCGCGCCCATGAGCTCGGCCATCTAGTCCTCCACACGTCAATCCGACCTGGCATCGAAAAGGTACGTGAATCGGAAGCAAACCTGTTCGCGGGCGCATTTCTCGTTCCAGAAAAGGACGCTCGGGAATTGTTCAGCGAGTACTTGACGCTAGAAGGGTATGCGAGAATCAAAGCCCAATACGCCGTCTCAATCGCGGCACTCATCATGCGGGCGCATCACCTCGGCCTCGTATCTGCGAAGCGCTACCGCTCCCTGTTCATACAGCTAAGCTCCCGAGGCTGGCGAACTGAAGAACCCGTTGACATTCCGGTGGAATGGGCAACTAGTTTTGAGTCTTTCACCCGAGATCAGTCTCCATCGCAATCAAACCTTGACGCAGTTGTGCACGTAGATTTTCGCCAAAAATAGATACTGCCCCGCGCGCACTGGGGGAAGTGCCGCGGGGCGTGGTCCGGAGCTATCGGGGGACTGCTCGACAGACATCTCAATCTTAACGCGGACCAGATGACGTCGCTCGTTAAGTTCATTACCCCGGCTCCTTTGCCCAATTCGAACCTTCTGCTGGGAACAGATACTTGGCGACGACGGTAGCCAGACCAACGACCTGAACTATCGACGTAGTAAGCCACGCAATGATGACATTCTCCGGTAACGCCTGGTGGCGGACAACCACTTGGATCGTTGCATACGTGAAAAAACCCAGGTTCATTAAGAACTTGGGTTAGCAGCATCTCGCATCATTTCCCAGGTGGCAATGGCCGAATAGCTGGAATTGCGGGTACTGCTGGAATGGGCTTTCGGGCAGGATACGGGGAAACCTCCCCCCTTCAGCATGCGCGGGCAGCCCACCTAAACTAGACTCCCCGTCGTCAGGTCGCAGCCTCCCCCAGGCTCCCTGACCACGCCCCGCACCACCCCCCCGGTGCGGGGCACTTACTTTTTTGTGGCCTCCAACACCTTAGCACGCATAGTATTGCGCGTTACTACTAACGCGTGTTACTATCAGTTTATAGGCAAGAGAGATACAAACAAAGGAAAAGAAAATGAACACCAACTTCACCACCATCAACGAAACCGAATACTTCAACATCGTAGAATGCACCGAAGCGTTCCACCACTACATGCACGGTGACTACAGCAAGGGCGGCTTCTACATCCAAGCCAAGAAGAACGGCGCGACCAAGAACCTCCGATTCGCCACCGCAGAAGCTGCCCGCGAATACGCCATCAAGGGCGAGCAGCAAGCCCTCGCTACCCTCCCCCAGCGACGCGCACAGGCAGAAGCAATCAAGGCGCAGGCCAACGCGCCTAAGCCAGCGCTGAAGGGCAAGATCACCAAGCGTCAGGCCGAACTCATCATGAAGCTCATCCGCGACGGTCGCCACACCGAGGGCGGCTTCTTCTCCGGCCCTACCACGGTAGAAGGAGTCAATGCCATGACGAAGGATGATGCTTCTACCTACATCACCTCCCTGCTGGGCGACTACTAAACCACCAAATCAAAGGAGCACACGAAATGACCATTACAGTCGCAGACCTCGAAAAAGCCCGCTACGCCACCCACGAAAACGCCCGGGCCTTCATCGACACCCTCAAAAAAGAATGGGACGCAATCCCCAAAATCGAGCAGGCACAGATGATGTCGAGCCTCGACTGGGCAAATGGTGTGACGCGCAGCGCAGGCACTGGACGCAATGCGCTTCACCCCGACCTCGACACAGATGATTCCGGGGCTACGCTGCTTGACCTTTGGAGTGAAGCCCGTAAATGGATGGGTGATCACGCGGGCCAAGAGACGCGGAAAATGTACGCCCACAAAGCCTGGGCAGAATAGTCGCCGGATCGCATAAAAAAAATCCCCGCTAGTGCGGGGAATAGGGCCAATTGAGCAGTCAAGACGGCTCATCCCCGCGAGCGGGGAACACCACCAAGAATACACGAAAGACAGAATGATGTTCCAGGTACGAATGCTCACCGCCGGCACCTATGAGGGCCGCACCATCGAATCGGCAGTACGCAAGGCTTATGGCCCGGACGCGGTAGCTCGGAAATCAGCGGACATAAATGACCCTCACTGGGGGCAGGTAGTACAGCAGGTCGATGTGGCCTCATGGATGGTGCTCGATACAATCCGCGAGGTGGAAAAGCTCACAGTCGGAGACGCAGAAGAATTGGCCCCGATCCGCGAGCTAGGCTCCGAAATCTACGAGGCTAAGCGCACGCTCGAAGCCCTGGAGCGCGAGATGGAGCAGCGTATCATCCAGGCCCACGAGGACGGGGCCACGGACTACGCCATCTCCCAGGCCACCGGATACGACCCAAACGTCAAAGGTAGGGGCTACACGCAGCCCCGCGTGAAGCGCATCTGGAAACAGGCATGAAAAAAGACCCCCACCACCGCAATAGGTGATGGGGGTTAACTAGGCAGTGTGAGTTTTCCACTGCTCGCGGAATTCCAGATAGGTAATGAACCGCGGCGGAGGCAGCGTCACACCTGCATCAGCGGCCCAGATCTCAAGATCCCGGGCCCAGGCGATCACGTAGACGATGTATTGATGCTGCAGCCGCTCGCTATCGCGCAGCTCCTGGATCTCCGCCCGCAGATCTTTCTTGTCCTGTGCTGCCTGCGCGGAGACTTCATTCACGCGTTGCCGTAGATCGGCGATCTGACCTTGGGTCGTCGAGCGATCCGCTTCGATAGCGCGGCGTTTGCGATCCTCCAGCCAGCGCGCCAGGGCACCGAAAAACCACCAGATGCCGTCTAGTTTCGCCATTTTCTCACGTGAGAAGATCCCGAAGACAAACACCAGGAAAAGAAAGACCAGCAAAAACTTGCCGAGCGGTGAACCTCCTATCAGGTCGGTAAGATCAATCGTCTCCATTCCCTCCGCGCTTCCTCGCGGTCAGCACCGCGTCAATCAGGATCAGTGCCACGCACAGGACCGCCCACTGCGCCGCGAGCGACGCGTAGCTAGCGGGAAAACGCCAGTCGTCGACAGGCACAACGCAATACCAGTCGGCGACATTGCGTGCCCACCAGTGCGCGGGCTTTTCCAGGATCCCCTGCGACTGCGACAGCGGGATCCACAGGAAAGCCTTGCTTGTCGTGACCGCTGCGAAACCCGCGTTTGTGGCCCCCGCCAATAGACAGCCCAGGGCCTGCAGGCGCAGCCTGCCAACCAGCATCCCGACGATGATCGTAAGGGCAGAGACAAGGCAGGCCACGCCCCACACAATTTGTGGGATCTCCGACCCGACCTCGACGACGCCGATGGTGAAGATATCGCCCGTGAGGTAGTCGCTGGCAAACCCCAGAAGTCGGAAGACTCCGATGATCAGCAGCCAGCGGATTACCCACTCCATGACGATTTGGTCTTTCACCCGCTCACATGCGGCATTCATGGTGTTTACTCTTTCGCGTGGGCAGGTGGCGGGCTCACCAGCGACGCAGTACCCGGAGCACCGACATTAACACTCACGATGGAGCTTAGGACGGAGACAAGGGAGGCAGTCGCGGCGATCGCGAGAGCATCCATCCAGTCAACGGAGATGATGGTCACCCCAGCGCCGAAAACTACGAGGAGGGCCTGGGCGAATGTCTTGATGGCGCGCTCGCTGGTGTCGAGCCAGAAAGTCTTACTGCGCATCAGTGAGATCCTTCCTCGTCATGTCGGGCAATTGCGGCGTTGCCCCACATCATGGCTTCCTCCAGCTTGGTCAGTGCGAGAGCTTTCTCGCGACTGTCCGGCGCGGTCTCGTCAATTACTTCGGCGGCGCGTAGGCAAGCCTGCCTGATCGTCGCGTGGTTGGTGCGCTTTATCTCGGTGGTCGCTGGATGGAAATCGAACCGGGTCTTCAAATCTGGCGTCGCCATTACTGAACCCCCTCACCGATCTTGCGTGCCGCTGCGCGGTCAGCGTCGGTGCCCCAGATGAGCAGCGCGATCATATCCACGAGGGTCAAATGATCGTATCCCTTGGCGCGGATGGATTTGAGCAGGTAGGCGGCGGTGAATCCTGGGTACTGGCCTTCGTCGCGCCCGCCGGTCAGCTCTCGGCGGATCGCCTTGACGTCCAGTCCGATCGGGCCGACGAAGCCCTTGATGAAGTCGGCAATGGATTGGAAAAGGTTCATGTCGGTCTCGCTTTCTGTGATGTTGAAAAGGGCCGCGAGTTGATCTCGCGACCCACGGAATGCATTGACGTCGACCTCCGCAAATCCGGCGACGTCAGCCTTGGAGGAGAATTGGAGAATGTCGGGGCGACGGTCGCCGAGCGGGTACTTCCAGCCGTTGTGAGCATCGCCGCCGTCTGCCTGATAGATCTCACTTGGGGTTCCGTCCCGGTCGCCGCCGTAGTTGGAGCACCACAGCGCCCCGAGCCCGTCCATCGACGGCTCACCGCCCGGCATGTACTCCCAGTACCAGCGACCGCTGTAGACCCCAGGCACGTGATAGCCGCGGCGTTCCAGCTCCCGCTTGGCCTCCCACACATCCTCACCTGTGAGGAGCTTGCGGTACTCCGGCTCTGGGCCGACGCTTTCGACGTCGATCCAAACACTGATGTCACGGCGACCGCCCATCTGCACATCGATTACATCTACCTGCTGCGCGATACTCGTGCCTTCGCTCGGGGCCCGCAGGTACCAGTAGGCGCTGACCAGAAGCCCGGCGGACTCTGCGTCGGCAAGATGGCTGCGGAATGCAGTATCGGCGTGGGTGCCATCGCACAGGCGCAGGATCGCGAACTCCATCCCTTCGTCCCGCGCTTGCTTAAGGCTCATGCCGTCCTGGTGCTCGGAGACATCGACGCCGAAGATTGTGCCTGGTGCGCTCACTGGTGTGGCTCCTTCGCTTGGGTGAGGGCAGCCCTGCAGCCACACCTCCGGATCAATCCGCTGGCTACCGTATCCGCTCTGCCACACAGTCAGGTGCAGATGTGGTCCGGTGGACTGGCCATTGGAACCGACGTAGCCGATGAGCTGACCAGCATCCACCCAGTCACCGGGCGCTAGTCCAGTGGCGGAGGCATCCCACATGTGCCCGTATTCCGTGCATCCACCGCCCTCACTTTCGGGATGGTCGATAACAATCCACTGCCCGTAGCCGCTAGCAGCGCCGATAAACTGCACGGTGCCGCCAGCGCAGGCGTAGAACGGGGTGCCGTCCGGGGCTCCGAAGTCGAGGCCGCTATGGTGAGCGCCCCAGCGTGGGCCGAAACCGCTAGTGAGCGTGTACGCTTCTTGCTTCATGGGCCATTGTCTAGGCATACAAAGTCCTTTCATGAGAAAAGCCCCCACCGTGTGGTGAGGGCGTTAGTTGAGAGAGTGGGGCTAGGCAGGAATGATCTTGTCTGACCCTCCGACCTGGTACCAGGTCGATGACGGCGCAGCTCCATCAGTGACATACAGTCGCTGAGTTTCCAGCACCCACGCCATGGCCCCTGGTGCTTTGCCCTGGGTATTCACCGCGTGGGTGGCACTGGAAAGCTGTGCACCTGTGACCATTTGGTTACCCACACGCTGCCAGCCGGTCGCGCCCGTGCCGGAGACTTGGAGTTGTCCAGCTCCACCGCGCATCCACGTCCCACCCAGGGAGGTCCCGGACGCGGAATCGTACATCCCATCCAGGTGTGTGGAGTAGTCACGTGTCGCAGTAGACAGCCCGCTTGTGCTGAGCCGAGTTGCGGCGCACTGGGAGTAATGATGCGTTGCAGCGGCCGCTGCGGTGGTGGCGTTGAATCCCAGGCGGGTGATTTTCTTCGCTGCGACGGCATCTGCTTCACTCGCCCATGCGCCGTGCTGCGCCCCGTCTACTAGGACCTGTGAGAGCCACACGTCGCGCCCTGCGAGCACTACACCGTCCTGCGTAATTCCTGTGCTCGTCGTACTACCCGCACCTCGGATTGCTACCTGGTCGAGGCGAATCTGTCGCGCGCCTTCGTAGATGTACAGCCCAGTATTTGCGGCGTTGAGGATTTGCACCCCGGATACAAGAGCGTTGTAGGCGTTGATTCCTAGACCGATTCCTGCTGGGGAATCGATCATAATGTCCCGAATCAGCAGGTCAGCGAGCCATGGCATCGGCCATCCGCCAGTAAAATCGCTGTCGTTGCCGTCGGAGCGGTGGAATGAGATACCCCCGGCTTTGGCACCTCGGCAGATCACGCCTTGGACGATGGTCTGTCGTGGGAGTCCGAATTTACTGATCTGGTCGGCGACAGCAGCGCGGGCAGCTACGGGGTCGGTGACGCGCCCGGCGCTATCGCGGGGGACTTCTGGGTACATTTCGGACAGCATGTCCGTTTTAATGACAATGTTATTCAGTCCGTTGTTGTCGAAAATCACACCACCACCAACGAAACCGCCATCGACCCCGGCGAAAGCGTCCAGCCCGTCGCCCCCACGGGAGCCGGAATACCGCCCGCCGATCACACGCGGGTCGCGCGTCTTGACCCTAAATTTGAGATTGTCCAAATTCGCGCCCTGGGAAATACAATTCAGAAGCGTCACAGCCTCGGACGAATCAATGCGGTACCCGTATGAGCCCACTCCGGTCATGTCCTCGGCCACATTATTTGCCAGCGTCGCATCGACAGCCGTACCTTCCAGGGTGTCGCTAGCCCCACCGACCACCACCGATGCGGTGTGACCACCGGTAAAACGACAGCTAAGCGCCTGCGCCCCATTCGACCCCGGCATGACCCACACGCCGGATGCGTGCAGCGTCTGAGCTTGAGTGGACCGATGGACCGTAATCCCCTCTATGCTCCCGTCTACCCTGAATCCGGACGCGCCATGGCGGATCACCGCCCTGCTGCCAGGCGCCCCACGCAAGGTGGATCCTGCTGGCACATGGATCCCGCTAGGCTCGTCAAGCGTCACCTCAAGATTTTCCGGCCACTCGACGACATTCGATTCAGCGATAGCAGCAGATATCCATGGCGTCGCATCCTGATCGGAGGTGTACCCAGCGGGGATCCGGGCGGCAAGATTTACGGGACGTGAATCTGCTCGCACGTAGGTGCCATTGAGTCCGCTCTGAGTGAGATATGGAGGCAGAGGGGACCCTGCGGCAGATGCAAGATAGGCTTCATTAAGTTGATCTGATTTTTCTTCAAAGTCTTTTTGAAACTTTTCACCGACCATCTTTAGACCAGATAAAGCATCATCCTTCACAGACTCCAATTGGTTTTGCAGAGATGAGCGTGCAGTATCAAACTGCTTCAGCATCATATCTACAAAAGCGGTAATTGGCTTGACATAGTAAGGGCTCCAGTTAAACGCAGCGGAGATAAGATCTCCAATGTCTACTGAAGCTTCGTCTGGCAGCATCACTTGCCACGACGTTCCGTGCGCCGGTCCCCCTTCGAGAACAATTCGTGCTGGACCGGGCCTTAGCGGAGGAGTCTCTACGAAGCCCTTCGTCTCGTCCATTGGCATCCGGCAAAGCTCTGTTGTCGTGATGGATGACCGAGACGTCGCAGATGAATCCACAGCATGGACCACAAAGAAATTGTCTTTCTGGTCAAACGGTTGACCCGCGACGTTTTCGACTAGCCCTCTGATTACTGGCATTGAAGTCTCCTTTTATGCTCTTTGCTCAAGTTCTTCGACTCTGCGAAGCAGCACTTCGAAGTCGGTTTTTGGGACGTACTGAGATAAATCTTGCGGAGCACCAGCATCATCAAGCGCAGCCTGCAAACCAGTCACGTCAGCGATTGTGTGAGTGTGCTGTAGTGAAGCCTTTAGGTCGATCGCCTTTCGCAGCTCTTCAATCTGTGTCAGCGCAGGCTTGTAATCCTCATCCATCGCCTGAGCTAAATCCTGGAAACTTGGCTCTAGCTCCGGCGGAGGCTTCGGCGCGTCGAGCTCACCACCGACCGGTGGCAGCCCGACAATCCCGCGGAGGCCATTACGTAGAGCGCTGACAATGTTCTTGATGATCATGACGATTATGTCGAGAAAACTCACCTTCGCTTGGCCCCAGGCATTGTCAATCGGCTGACGCATGATCTGCTTCGCCGAGCTCTCAGTCATGCCCTGCAAGGTCTTCACCGTCGCGGTGTCCTTAGGCACTGCCCTATCCGGCACCATGGCCATTAAGTTCTCACCTCAGCTGTGTCCAACGCTGGCCCATACTGCGGCTGAGATATCAATCCCTCAGCTTCCAGCTTCTTTACCAGCTCGATCTTTTCTCGGCGGCTGAGGTGATCGATCGACGGCGCCGTGATCTCCGGCGGTAGCTCAGCGTCAATCGGCACCCATGTTCCACCAGCTCCAGCGAGCCAACTTGATTGGTCAGCAGGCGGAACGTATTTGATCTGCTGCTGGGTCAGGTCCAGGCGTGCACCGCAGTCGTAGAGTCGCTGCGATATCTGGCGCAGGATCTGAGGAGGCATCAGCAGCGGTGCCTGCTGCTCCAGCCCTGGCAGGCACACAAGCGCCCACAGGAACATTTCCTCGGGGTCATTGATATTGCACTGATCTAGAGTCGGGATACTCATTAAAGAACTCCTTGATCATGGACGGTTGAAATCAGTTCGCTCAGTTTTCGGATTGAGCGGGATGTCGGAGACTCCGCTGCCTGCTGGTCGCCAACCGCGATCTCCCATCCCATCCCCTCACGCGACCATGAGAACGTCAGATCCGAGACTTGCTCAACGACCAGCCGATCAGGGGGCAGACCAATGATGGTGGAGCCAATCCGGTCACCCAGAAAGAAGTGCCCAAGGCCGTTTTCTCCAATGAACCACGGCGCACCATCGGCGACTTTGAGCTTGTGCGAGGTGCGCGCCCTGGTCTCCCAGAAGCCCTCACGCATCGCGATCAATCCGCTCAACGTGTATGCACGGTCACCGCCCTTTGCGAAATGCTCGTGATAGTGAGACCAGCCTGCACGACGCGATCTGATCGGAGACTTGATGCTCATCCATGCGAGAATCGTGTCGCTATAGATGGGCTTAAGTAGGGTGTCGATGATAGTGCCGGCAGTCGGTTGAAAAACGAACATACCCAGGTTGTTCCCTGCCAGCTGGACGGCTGCAGAGATCCCTTCGTTCACGCCCGGCATTGAGTGCCCACCCGCGTTGACCTGTACCGCCTGCGCTGGCTCATGGACGAACTCCGCGGCCTCGACCCCAGTGATCGCACCATCGCGGTACGTCACGAATGGAGCTTGCGGCAGAGTACCCAGCCAATCTTTTCGCTTGTAGGCGTCAGGCATATCCGGGTTGGGGACTATCGTCTCGTCCTCATCGATGAGGTTTTCAGCGAGATTGGTGATAGTCCTGATGAATCCGGTGAAGATATTGCCACCAGTGCCAGCACCGGTCTCGCTGTAGCGCCCGGACTTGTCCACGATGTCGATCACCAGCGTGCCGTTGCGAAGGGTGGCACCCGGCCATGGAGGCTCATCCCCGTCGAGGAATCGCCTGCACTCCACCATCAGCTCCGCATCCTCAAGCGTCGGTGCCGCCATGTCATGCCAGAACTTAAACCGCGAGCTGGCGATAGTCCACGGACTATCGTCCTCTAGCAGTGATCCAGGTTTTACTACGATCGGCCACTCATCCGGATTGAAAGCCTGCGACCAGGAGGCCGGATCGAGAGGATCATCAGGCAGATGCCACAGCGAGGTATTGAGCCGCACGACGTTCATCAGCAGCATTGTTTTGAGCACCCATTTTGCTGGGCCTGCGAGGATCGAGACACGCGGGAACTGAATCGCCGCAGGTAAGAACGGATTTGACCAGCACTGAATCCGCTTTACTTCCTCGTAGTCATGGAGAAACTGCAGCTCTACGAATCGCTGCCCCTCTTCGGTCTTTTTCAGCAGATCCTTGCGGAGTCGACCACTCCATCGGGCACCGTCTTTATCCACCGTGAGATGGATATTTTCAGTCTCGCGCCCCTGATGATCGAGGACCCACTGGCTGAGGTGATGATGCACCGGCAATTTGAGGATGCAGCTGCCCGTGTCATTCTTGACCCACGTCATCGTCCCTTCATTTTCACCAGCGACGATTCCGCCAAATTTCCAGTCTCCATCCCACAGCCTGACCAGTGGAGGTGTGCGACGAGCATCCTCACGTCTCTTCCGCTGCCCCTGACAGGTCTGGAAAATTCGCTCCAGTTCAAGCTCAACCGCGGCAGAGAGATTAATTACGTCCGTAGCCATTCTTGATCACCTCCATAGGGTCGCCGCCAGTTCCTGACCATTCGGACCTGGCATGCAGCATCTGGTCCACCACCAGTGACTGAGACTGGGATCTCAGTCGGTGGTGTATGCGGCGGCACAGGATGCAAAAACATCACGCCAGCAAAGCGCCCCGCGATGTTGCTACCGTCAGCTGCCACATACGGCTCATTGAATGGGTACGTGTCGATACTCAACCCTTGACCTGCAAGCAAAGTTGGGGTGCTGATGACACGTGAAGCCCACCTGTCGTTGCTCCAAGAGAAATCCGGAAGAGTCCACTTCCCCGGCGCGCTGCATATCCAGTGCGGGTAAAGGGGTGTGTCGGTGGGGTTGGAGACTGTGACGAATCCGGATCCTTCTCCGGTGGGGGCGGTGAAGGTGTCGGTGTCAGTGTCCCCGACCCAGCGTGGCCAGGCGCCGCGCGCTTGCAGTACGTATTCTGCCTTTTTGATGGTGGTTGGGTCGTGTGCTCCGAGGTATTCGGGGATCTCGGTCATTCGCAGTGTCAGGGTGCGGAGGCCGTCTGATGATCTGGCTCGCAGCTGGAATTCGTCATCTGGGGTGCCGAGGGCTCGACGGAAGCGCGAGTCCTGGAGCTGGAAGTTGTACGTGGTATTGCCTTCAACTTCGACCGGCAGAACGACGTCAAAGGGCTCGGTGCGAAAGCCCATGTACGTTGAGCCTTCTTGGAAGGCCCCTTGTGTCCAGATTGCTTTCACTGGAGCTTCCAAGAGACCTTTGACGTCGGTCATCACTTCGACGCCCTGAGCGCCCTGAGCGTAGCCGTGGATATTCCAGCGGCTGCCGTCGCATCCAATCAGCTCAAGATCCATTGCTACCCTCCCAGGTGCTTCATTGTTGCCGCCAGTTCACGTGCTTCGAGCTGGCGGAGCAGGTCCCGACTGTCGGGGCCGTGCAGGTTGTAGGTGGTGGTGCGACTGCCGGCGATCTGAGTTTGTTGTGCGGTGGTACCGGCTGTCGAGGATTGCTGTGAGGCTTGGCCGATTCTGGTGAGCTGGTAGCCACGTCGGCGCGCCCACTCAGCACCTACACCGAGCGAGGAATCATCGTCAGGCAAGAAGAATTCATCCTTGTCCAGGCGATCCCCAATCAGGCGGAAGGCTCCAGGCGGGACTGCTGTTGCTTGCGACGCCGAGAGCATGCCTCCGCTGGCCATGGCCATGACATTGATGCCGAGTCGCTTTTTAATCTGCTCGAAAATGTCCCCGACTACAGCGGGTGGCTGCACGCCGGGGCGATCACCGACTACAGCTCGCGTCATTTCGCCGTACACCGCCGCCATATCGGCAGGGCTGGCTTCTCGCTTGCCCTGGCCTGTCTGCGGATCCACGATCTGCTCTTTCACCTTGGATCCGAGGGTGCCGTCCTTGTTGACCTTGTAGGTCTGACCTCCTCTCTCCGCTTCGATTTGACGCTTGAGCTTGTCAATCTCCTGCTGCTGCTTGGTGACAGCCAGCTCCGCCGATGCACGAGAAGACGGGCTTGACTTTTCGGTCAGCTCATTGACCTTCATCTGTTTGATCTCAAGCTCGGATTCGGCGTTCGCCAGCTTTGTCTCAAGCTCCATGATCTTCGCATCATCGACCTTGTTGACCTGCCCGCCTACGCCTGCAGCATCTCCTCCCTGCGCATCCTGGTACTGCGCATACGCGGCTAGCGCAGGCGGTGTGTCAGGAATCCCGAAGACTCCAAGAATGTCCTTGACCTGGCCACTAGCAAACTCACTCGCAGCAATCCCCGCGACCTGAGACCAGGACGTCGGAGCATTCGACTTCGAGGTGGTGCCAGGACTCGACCTGGCACTAGGCGTGTACGCCGAGGCGGAATCAGCGTCGTAATAGTCGGCATCAGATATTCCAGATCCAGCACCTGCTGCGAGCGGGAGATGGCGCTGATTTGTGTACTGGCTATGGTCAGCTCCAGCCGCGCCTCCACCGATCTGGCCGTTGCCTCGTCCGCCACCCATCTCGACGTTGACCCGTGAGCCGTCCTCAAAATGGATAGTGCCGGAGGTATGACCGCCCCACTCTCCGCCGTTGAACCAGCCGATCGCGAGACGAGGGCCACTGCCAAGACCCGGCAGGAATCCGATGCCGGCAAGCTTCTGATCCTCATCCATGGTGGCCATGTAACGACCATTGGTGGCTGGTAGACCTGCTGCGAACAGTGCTCCCTGTCCCTGGGTACTCGAACAATCACCCCAGTTGCTGCCAGAGAAGACGTATTCCGCCATCTCAAGTGACCGCGCTGCGCGCTGCCCGTTAACGTCTTCGCCTCGGAAGAAACGCAGCAACTCATCAGGTGAAGCGACGCGACCACCATCTTTATATCCCTGCAGCTTTGGGAATACACCAGCATTGATAGCTGCGAGCTCGCGATCATACTTCTGTGAGCTACGGCCATTAATGACCCACTCATTCGCGTCCAAGCGCGCCAACGGCATGCCGCTGGCATCCACGCCAAGAAAACCGTCAGTCTGTCCAGTGCCCGGCCCAGTGCCTGGCAGACGATAGCCATTGTGTGGCTTCGACTTACCACCGCTGGCATACTGCTGGCCGACAGCAGTACCACCGGAATCTGTTGCCCTACCGCTGCTGTAGTACTCTTTCCACTCCTGAATGCGGATCGTGACCGTCTTGTCTTTGAGAGAGTCAAGATGTGATTGAGAATCACGCACACCGGCTTTGAGCGGCTCGTTATTCACGTCTGCCGTCGGCTTGGCCAGCATGCTGCTCAGCAGATTTAGCTGATCCTCAGAGAGATTGATCCCAGCATCAAACAGCGCTTTATCAAGGTCAGCCTTTGGGATCGCTGACTCAGCAGTGAGCGCTGCCAGTTCACCGACCGCAATGTCCTTGCCCTTAAGGACCTCATCAATGATGAGCTTCGCTTGGGGCGACGGCTTCTCGATATCCAGGGCGTCGATAATGCCCTTGGCATGCTCAGCTGACCCATCGAGCTGAGTGGTGTCCATGAGGATTTCCATCTCAGCGACGCTGCCGTCAGTCTCCGGCATGCCAGTGTGCATCCACCAATCCAGCTTGTCGCGGGCTTCCTCATCCTTCATCGTGAGCTTGACTTCACCGGTTTCCCGGTTAATCGTCTCCACATCAAAGCCGAAAGACCTCAGCTGTTCCTGGGCTTCCTCGCTCTTGACGATGAGGTTCTTCGTGATCGGTGTGCCCTCAAACGTCTCCGCCCACGCACCGACTTGGGCAAGCTCAGCCTGTGCAGCGTCCGTTTCAACATCCGCGATGATTGACATCTTTTCAGGTGTCATCTGCATCTGCTCGAGTAGCTTCTGCCACTCTTCCGTGCCGATGCCCGCGGCCTGGCGCATAGCTTCCAGCTCATCACTGGACCTAGCGAAAACTGCATTCGCGTTCTCACCGGACGCTACGCTGCGCTGCATCGCACTGCCGATTTCGTTAAGAGCTTCGTGCAGGGCAACGCCGCTCTTAGCGGTGACGTCAATACCGCCCTCGGCGGTTAGCGATGCCCCTGCCACCTCATCCAGGTTCTCACTGACGTTAGCCAGTGTTTTGGTCAGTTCAGCTGCAGCCTGCTCGGCGGTGATGTTAATGCCGGCCAGCTCCATGAAAGCGGTGCGTAGCTTGTCGGTGCGACTAGCAGCATCCCCGGCTTGCTCACCAACTTCTTCAATTGCATGTGCAGCTTTTGCCCCCGATGGCCCGATGCGTTCAAAAGACTCTTGAGCAGCCAACATGCTTTCACGCATGCCATCAAGCTTGCTCACCAAGAACTCGCCACCGCGCCCTTGAGCCATAAGCTGCTCACGCAATGCACCATAAGCTTCTTCCGCCCCGATAGCCGTCGAAGCAAGATCCCGGTTAGTTAATCCCAGATCACGCAAGACCCCATCGGCAGCTTTGGCATCATCAGCGAGCTGCCGGATCTGCAACTCACCTTTGCGTTCGTCTGTTGACGTTCCTCCCAGCGATTCGAAGAAGTCTCCAGCTGCCAACTTCCCGCGCTGAAACCAACCAAGATCCTGGCTGGTGATGCTCGAAATTGACTGCCGCAGACTTTCAACAGATTTTTCAGCAGAGTCAATCGCCGCTCCACCCGAAGCCAGTACATCAAACATGTTTCGATAAGCATCGGTTGAAGCATGCGACAAGTTTTTAGACTCCGCCAAAACCGCATTCATCGCTTGCATGCCAGCTACAGCAGAACCCACTGCCATCGTTGCGCCCGTCAAAGCAAGAGCCCATGGTCCACCCAGAGCGCTCATAAGTCCAGACGCGCCAAGCTTTAGCCCAGCAAAGCCTCCAGCTACACCGCCTTTAAGAGCTCCTGCCATTCGTGCAGATCCAGCGACTACCGAATTCGTTGCCGATTTAGTCGCAAATCCGATCGCCTGCGACGATGTTGTGGCTGTCAGCGCATGGATTTTCCATGCTGTAGCAGCCTCCTTATGAGCAGCAGATGCTGCCATCAAACCGCTACTGGACTGGCGAGCTGCCGTAGCAATTGTCTGGAAGGCTGGAGATCGGGATTCTAGGACTGCGAGAGCCGAGCCCATTCGACCGATTTCAGCGCCATTGGCTTTTGCCAGGGACTGTTGGACCTGCATAGCTTCGCCAAAATTTCTGACGGCGCTGGTCCCCTTTGAAGCACGTCCTGGGAAATCAATCCATGCACTCAGTGCCAGGCCAGCAGCAGCCATTCCTGCGGCCTGAGCCAGTTCCTCATGTCCCTTGGCGAAATCAAGAGTGGCAGATGCTGCGGGCTGCAGTGCCTTCCCGATCTCGCCAATCTCACGCACAGCGACCTCAGCACCTTTTGCAGCTGAACTCCCAAGCTTTTCTAGAGACTTAGCGCCTAAATCCGCACCCTTGATCAAGCTGTCATCAATAGCTCGATAAACTCCGAGCGCTGCTGCTTCGGCGGCGTTTTCTAAGCGTCCGAGAGCGCCAGGCAGTCCTTTGTTGTTTTCCTCACTCAGTTTTGCGGCCTGCCCCTGACGGGTGACAGCCTCTTTTAATTTGTCGAACCCCTCCCCGCCCTGTACTGCTGCGACACCTGCAAGACGCATGGCATCGCTACCGAAAAGTGTGGCAGTCGCGGCTTGGTACTGTTCCTCGGTCATCGACTCTGATGCAGTCTGCAGCTGCTCCATGAGCGACCGCATACCTACAAACTTGCCCTGGGCATCGTATACGGTCAGCCCAAGGTCTTTGATCGCCCCTTGGGCAGGCTTGCTTGTATCCGTGAGCGCGAGCATTGAAGACTTGAGCAGTGTTCCTGCGTCGCTGCCCTGAATGCCTGCATTGGCGAGCATCGCCACGGATGTGACCGTGTCGTCTATGCTCACACCGAATTGGTTTGCGACGGCACCTGACTGCTGCAGGGCCTGCGCCACACCGTTGATCTCAGCGGAGGATGCGTTAGCACCGCCAGCAAGCAGATCAGAAACTCTCGCAGCTTCACCAGCTCCGAGGTTATACGCTTGAAGCGCCTGTGACTGAATAGTCGCTGCTGATGCAGCATCAATCTGAGCAGCAGCCGCCAGCTGCAAGGTTCCCTTGGCAGCGTCCATCGACTGCTCGACAGTAAAACCACCCTTAGCCAACTCCGTCATAGCAGCAGCAGCATCAGACGCACTCGTCGCAGTCAGGTTGTTGTCGTTACCAAGCTCACGTGCCTTGGCTGACACCTGGTCAAGCTGCGCACCGGTAGCCTGAGTAACGCCAGACAAGGTGTTCATCTGAGTTTGGAAGTCCATGCCAGCAGCAGTGATGCCCTTGAAAATCTCGGCGCCGCCCATAGCAACACCGAGACCCGCGCCGATTTTTCCGGCGATGCCAATGGCACCAGACAATCCGCTTTCGAGTTTAGGGCCAAAGCCCTTAACGTCAGGCTCGACGAGAATGTCAATCTTGCCACCGGCCATGGGGAACCTCCTGTGCTAGCTGTGTCTCATTGCCATCACTTCACGGAAAGTGGGCTTCTTCTTCACTGGTGCTTCTGCTTCCTGCCGCGCGAGTTTGTATGCCAAATACATCGCGTCTTGGAGAGCCTGTGGCCTGGCAGCGACGGGCTGCAGGAGCGGTAGTGGTGGGGGCTTGATTCCGAGCTTTTTGCGGCGCGCTTGCTCTGCCTTTAGTTCTGGATCATCGGGATCCGTATTCCAGCTCGAATACTCGGAATTGAGCCAGTAATCAAGGCGGTCGACCAACTTGGCGATGTTTTCTTCGTGCCAGCCCCACAAAGGCCGAAGATTATCGATCAGGATCCCGAGATCGACATGCCACATAGAGGCAAGCGCGTCACGGAAATCGAGGTGGTAGTCGCGCCTGAAACCGACCAGCGCGTGCTGGAAGCTTTCAAGGCTGGTGAAGACTACACACCAAACCGGAAATTTCCTTCGTCATCGACCAATCCTGCGATTTTTAGGGTCGCGGAGTTGATATGGCGGATTTCACCCACTCGGAATTCGAGGAGATGCTCGACGTAGCTCTTCACCACATCAGGCTCGCTATCAGAGAGCAGCGAGTACATTCCATGCATCTGCTCAGCAAGAGTCATCGGCTCACCACTATCAGTGACCGCATTGACCCAGTAGAGGAGTTCGTGCACCTCAGCGCCCGTGAAATTCTTCCGAATCGAGATATCGCTTCCCTCAAGAGTGATGATCTGCGACTCGCCGCCACTAACTGCAAGGGCGGTCTCGAGAATGTTGATTGGTTGAGAAGTCATTGCGGACCTTTCTATTGAATTTAGTAGAACAAATGGCGGACCTCGACTGGAGGCGTCGTGAAAGATAAAGGGCCCACACCGGTCCGCGATGATGTGGGCCCGGCGCGATTAGACTCCGGTTGGTGGAGCCGTTGGGTCCGTCATGCCGTCTGGGAGTGCTGGCAGGATTTCCTTTGGCTTGGTGAGGAAGACGAGGTCGAATTCCCATCCGTCGATGTTTTGTCCGTCGATTTGTGCTCGGCTGGCTGGGTTTCCGAGAGTTACCCGTTCACACCAGATGGCGCCTTGGTCGTCGCCGTCTTCGAAGCGGGCGAGGAACGAGAATTCTTCACCGATTCCCTTTTCCAGGATGTAGAATCCGGCGGCGTTTTTGGAGATTGTTCCGCCTTGTGCTCGGGTGAGTGCGGTGGCTTCGGTGTTGTCGACGGCGCGGAACTTCATGCCTTCTTCGAGCGGGTCGCGGGCGACTTTGTATGGGGCTTCGAAGTTCCAGACCTTTTTCTTATCGATTTTCTGGGTGGCTGACTGCGCGAAGCCGGCTTCGATACCGCCGTAGTGCTTCATGCCGTCGAGGGTTTTGGCGAATGGGTCTTCGGGCATCTTCATTCCGGCTAGGCCTCGGAAGGCATCGCCGGTGAGCCACAGGTAGGCGAGTTCTGGATTCGCGGTTGACATCGCGGTCCTTTCTAAGAGATTTGTGCGCGGTGGCGCACGTGGATTTGGAAGCGCACTGGCGCGTAAAAGAGCGGCTTGTCTGCGCCGCGTTTGAGGTCGAAGAGTTGGACGGGCCCGTCGATCCATGTGGCGTTCCACGCGGTGTGGGCATCGATCGTGACGTTCTTGGCGCGGCCGAGAATTTCACCTGCCATCGCAGCTAGGTTCCATGCCGTAACGTCGGGATCTTCGTCCAGGTGCGAGACCTCGGTACCGGGTACCCATGGGGTGACCTGGACCACGAGGCGTCGCGCCATCGGGTCTGCTCCTACATGTCCTGTTGTCGCGACGAGGACATGTGGGCGCTGGAGATCATCTGGGACAAGGCGAGTGGAGATTTTCCCGCCGTGGAGGAGATCGGTGAATTCTTTGCTGTTTTGGAGGTAGGAGCGGATTTCTCCGGCAATGTACGGGAGCGGTTTCCTCATCGCCGCCGCCTCGGTCGCATCCCGGAGTAGCGCCCGAAGGCCATCGCGGCGGATGTGAGCGCGGCGTGGGCAGGGGTATCGGAGGTTCCGTATTCCTTGTGGATCGCGGTCTCGTCGTTGTCGACGACGCTGACTTGAGTTCCGGAGATTTCGACGCCGATGCCGCTGGCGTACTCACCTGTCAGGACGGGTGCGTTGGCTCGGGCGGCTTCTGCGATTTGGTGGGCTAGCTCAGCTCTGCTCTGCAGACTTTGCTGGCGCACTTCTCTTGGCAGTCGGTCGTGGTAGATCGTCAGTTTTGCCGGCATCGTTATCCTTCTTCGACTCGACCTTCTTGAGCAGGTCCTTATGGGCTTTGGATCCCACGGCGCAGAACACGATGTTGCCGTCGTCATCGGGAGCTGCGTAGGTGATCTCCGCGGGGGAATTAGGTTCTTTCTTCGACATGGTCTTTCTCCTTTGCTCGTCGAACTTGGATTGCTAGATACTCGGGTGGCTGTCGAGGGATACCTCGTGGCATTCCCTCGGAGGTTGCTTGCCAGACCCGGCCATTGGGGGAAATGAATTCGTCATTAGAAGCGACCTCATACTCTTCAATTCCCGTCTCGGGGCGATAGAGCAGAATGCGGCCGTCTTTAACGGACGTCGGAGTGATCTCCTCAAACGCTGACCAGTGAGGTTGCTGCACAAGGCCGCTGCCGGGCAACTGCTGCCTAGGAACTGGTTTTGGTTCCCCGGTGATGGGATCGTCTTCGTTCGTCACACCGGCTGGGCAGTGGATCCACCCAGGCTCGAAAAGAATCGCTGCGCTCACCATGGCATTACCTGGTCTTTAACTGGACGGCGGATAGAGAAGGCGCCCGTCGCCTGTGAAGGCGAGAGCGCCATTACCTCGTCAAGGGTCAAATAGATCCAGGATCCTTCTCCGGCGCCGCCAGAGTCATCCCATTCCATCTGCACTTCGGGATATGCCAGCTTCGACATTCCGGAGCGCTGAAACCGCGATACGGCGCGATCTACCATTGCCTCGACAATGTCACCGACAAGGAGCGGATCTAGCTTGCTTTCATCGGTTCGAGACTTGGTGTCAGGGAATCTGGAAGCAATCAGGCGCTCGGCCTGGTCGATCCAGCGGGTGATCTTCCCGATCAGCACTGAATCGGCATTTTCCCAGATTTCATTAGGGGGCGATGTTAGCCAGACGGCCATGACGCACCTCCTTATTCAGCGTCAGTAGCTGCAGCCTCGTGCTCGTCCAGAGCATGATTGATCTGGTCTGCAGTCATGCCCTCGACGTCGACGCCGACGATCGTGGCATACAACTCAAGGAGAGACTTCTTCGCAGAGCGTGGCGGACGCACGGGTGGTTGATCTTGGGGCGGCTCAATTCCCTGATCATCCGATTCCGCTGTGGTGTCCTCGTCGGCAGCTTGGTCTTCTTCGATGACGTATCCAGCAGTGCGGTAATACTCCATTTCAGTCGGTTTTTCGCAGATGCCGGCAACGAAAGTATCCTTGCCTACGGTGCCACTGAATTCAGTGTTCGGGCTCTTGACGATCATAATTAGCGCACCTTCACATTCCGCAGCACAGCGGCTGCCTTGGTTGCCTTGAGAACCGGGGCGATTGGGCCCATTTCGACCTCGCCCTTCTTGACGGCACCGGCGGTTTCGAAGTCTGGGAGCCAGACCTTCATCATCTCGCCAGTGGTCGTGGTGACGCCGTGGAAACCATCCATGCCCACACGGACCGCGTACAGAGACGTCGTGCCAGTCTCGGAGATCGGAATCACTGGATCGTTAGTTCCGTCCTTTGCACCTGCGTCGACGAGAATCAGGTTGCCGATCTGTTCACGAGTAACCTCGTGACCATTCGATCCGATCAGGCCTTCGACTGGAGCCTGGACGTACATGTTGGCCCGGCGCGCAGCTGCTCGTGTTTTTGCTAGAGCTGCCTTGTTGCCGATGAGGAAGGTCGCTGGACCGTCGAGGAGAGCCTGGAGTTCGTCCAGGTCATCGAGGACCTTCATTGCGCCATTAGCGTCGGTGAATGCAGACCAGTCGCGGGCAGTGGAGTCCTCGGTGCTTGCTCCGAGGAGAGCCTTATACAGGCCATCAAAGCCGTTAGCGTCAACAGCGATATCGCCGTTGACTACCGCGTCACAGAACTTTGCGTTCGATGCCTTGATGAGCTGGCCGGTCTGCAGTGCGATCTCATCAGAAGTCGCAGAGCCGAGGTGAGCTAAAACGCGGTCGATCGTGTAGGAGCCACCGAGAACAGCGAGGTCCACGGTGTGCTTTGTCGTGGTGACGTGAGCTGGAGTGTACTCAGTATTCAGCTGACGGAACGACGCCGTGCGCTGAGTCGCCAGACGGCGGTAGGAATACGACAGCGTTGCTCCTCCACCGGCAGGATTTACTGCGGTGTCAAAGACCAGGCTATCGAGAAGTGCGGATGACTTGCGGAACTCGTCGATGACGGCCGCATCATAGTCATCCTGGGTATTGAGCTTGGCATCAGCCAGAGTGATTGCCATGGGCTAATCCTTTCGGTTCGTTTTTACTTGACTCCGAGCTTCGCTCGGGTCGCTTCCGCGAGATTGCGGTAATTGGTTTTCCCCGCCTGGCCTTTGCCTTGAGACAGGTCTTCCACGCTCTTGTCAGGGCCAAGCGCTTCTTTCAGCGACTTGGCATCTGCGGTGAGTTCTTCGAGCGTTGCGCCGGTAATGCGGCCCGCCATCTCGGCGGGGAGACCAGCAGCAGTCAGTGCCTTGACTTTCAGGTCATTGAGCTTGCGCTCAGCCTCACTCTTTTCAAACGCGGCAATGCGCTCACGAGCCTTGTTCAGGTCATCCTGGACCTTTTGAGCCTCGGTCATTTTCTCGCGCTCATACTCAGCGAGTTTTGCTTCGAGTGCCTGGCGCTTATCCCGCTCGCGCGCTAGATCTTGCAGGACTGACTGCTTGGATCCTCGCGCCTTGGGATCCTCATCCTCTTCATCCGAGGCCTCCTCGTCAGTTGAATCATCGTTGGTGTCCTTGTTGGACTGATTTTCTTCGGTGCCAGCAATCTTCTGGTCGCCAGTGCGTTGATCGGCAGAGGGAGTGGGAGAGCCACCAGTGATAGCTGCGCCGTCACCTGCCTCTACTGCACGAAGCAGCCAATTCTTCTTAAGTCCTTTGTGCATCTTCTAGCTCCTCACGAGTCTTTGGAATGTGCGGTCTTGTGCCGCAAGAATGTCTTTGTCACGGATAGCCCACGACCACTTTCCGGAGAGATCCGGAGAAGCGTCTGTGAGAAATCCGTTCTTGTGCAGCAGGTTCAGCGCCATGTCAGCATCGTCACCTGCCATACGGTAGATCTCCTCAGGCATCAGCCTCGGACGCACAGTCCGCATGTACCGATCCCCTGGAGATTTGGCCATCTGTCGCCCATACGATCGGCGAAGATAGTCGCTCGCCCAGCCCCGATTCGTCGTTCCTTCCAACGTGGTTGTCGTCTCAACACCGAAACGATCCGCCGCGATCGACATACCCCGGCGCGCGTTGACAACTTGTGCAGGGTCAGCGCCGTCTCGAATTGCTTTGGCGCCTGCTTTGGTGAAGATCTTGTTCTGATCCTCTGGCGGCAGTGAGTCGAAGTACTCTTTGACGTCGAAAACCTGGGCTTTGAGCTTGGGGTCTCCACGTCGCTCGTCGTATCTGGCGATTGGCACAGCATCGCAGTCGCATCCAGGGTGTCGGTCGAAACCCATTCGGGGGCTGGATCCTGTCTTTCCTGCGAGGATCGCGCATCGAGCACAACAGGGTGGCGTGGCCATGCGGATCCAAGCTGTTTTTGGCCTGGCTGCCATGTGCACCGTCTTGGCTACCCGGGATGTGTCAGACAATGCGGTCTGCGTCGAGATCGCGAGCGTTGTCCACGCAGCTTGCCATAGCGGGGCGAGGGCTTTCGGCTCTGCGGCCTCAATTCCTGTGGACACTCTGAGATTGGCGGCGTAGGCCAGACCCATGATGGGACGACCGTCGCCTGCAGCACCGACGAATCCAGCCGGGTCAACATGTCGATCGATGGGCCCTCGGTATCCCTGCTCGGCAAGCTGAATATCGACGGTCATCGCAGCGATGGCTACGAGCTCTGCCTGTGCCTGCGCTAGGACGAATTCAAACAGCTGTCCGTTTTTCTCCATCCATTGCGCGGGATCCTGGGGCTTGCGGGGGCCCCAGATTCGCTCTAGGAGCGCGAGCGTGCGGTGGATGATCTTTGCTCGCGCATTCGCAGCATCAATTGCAGAGCGAGGCATGGAAGCGAGCTGAGCTGACATCATGGTGGTCACATCGTCACCTCACGACCCAAGCGGTCGATGCTGAGTCCACCTTCCTCCTCCTCGAGCCAAGAAATTTCCTGATCGATGCGCTCCTGGCTCCAGCCAAGCTCCTGCATCGCTCCCCGGCGCGAGTAGATTGCTTTTCCTCCGGAGAGCTTATTGATGGCGTCGGCGCGCTGTGCCTCGGTCGGTGTGCCTGGATTGTGCCAGACGATCTGGATCTGGCCGTCTGGCCATTCGCGGGTACGGAGGCGTTCGGAGATGCCGAGAGCCCAGGCAAAGGCAACGCCTGCCTGACTGTTGAGCCTTTCGACTTGCTTTACCAGGCGTGACTCATCAGCGCGGATGGATCCCTCGGCGGCAGGGTTTGCCGTATTCTGCCCCATCATTCGGACAGGCAGTCCGGTCACTGTAGAAGCTTGCTCGGCGAGCATCTTGATCGTGTCATGGAAGCCCTTGAGCTCAGCCCCCGGGAGCTGCTTAACTTCAGCCTTCGGATTGGACAGTAGCCACACGGCGCCGAGATAGGTCTCCCACACGTCCTCTACCAGGTTGCCGTTCTCATCCTGGAAGTCTTTCTTAGTCATGCCGATGCCGACCTTTTGCGGCGTGGCCACGGTCTCCATCGCGAGCTGCAGCTGCAACATCACGCGGCCGGCCATGTTGACGAGTGGCTTGAGGTCAGCCATCTGGGTTTCTCCGGTGTACTCGTCACCGGACATCAAGCGATTGAATTGCATGATCACCGGCACGCGGCCAAGTCCATGCTCAACGACCTTCTTTTCTTCCCACTTGCCGCGCTTTTTGGAGAGCAGCAAGGTGTAATCAGGCCGGTAGAGGGTCATGTGTTCCGCGAGCCCTGTCTTGTTGCGCCAGATTCGGAGCGCTCCCGTGGTCTCTTGCGTCAGGGTGTCAATCTCGACAGCAAGATTCTTCGGTGATTCGACCCGGATCCTCGGGATTTCTCCGTCCGGATTCGACGCCACCGATAGACAAGCACGCCCAAGCACGGCCATATCCCGGTTGAATTTGACCTGTTCGGTATCCAAGTTGTTCGCAGCCCAGTCCTGGCGCAGATCCGAATCCTCAGAGTTTTCCCCGGCGCGCAAGATCATACGCACGTCCTGGCGCTCGGTCATGACATCGACGTACGTTCGGCACCAGTTGAGGGGAAAAGCGAAGGGCTGCACGTCTGGTGGTACGGAGATGCCGAGGTTGCCGATATCCTGCAGTCCGCGGTAGTAGGATTCGTTGATCTTGTCCGCGCGCTTGTTGCGTTGGATGTCACGGAATAGCTTCTCGATGGTTGCTTGATCGTCTTTCGCTACCATTGGTCACCTCCTGCGACGTCCGAGAACGATTACTGAGTTGTCTTCTTCGATGTCCCAGCCCTTGGCGCGTGCGTCCATCGCTGCTTCGTGGGCGAGGACCATCGCCATAGCCGGGTCAATTTTTTGGTGGTCGGTGGGCTTTCCGAGGATGTAGGTTTGCCCTGGCTTAGCTATTTTTTTGGCATTGGCGACTGCCGTCGCTGTCAGTGGGCACCCATCGTGGGTGATACGACCAGTCGAAAGATCAATGTCGAAACGGGAAAGGGCCGCGTACATGCGCTTGTACTGGTTTGTTGGCCACTCAAAGACGTGTTCTTCGCCATGTTCGAGTGCCCAGTCTCCGATTTCAGATCGCCAGTCTTGCGGGTCGCAGTACATGCGCTCGACCTTCCAGCTTTCAAAGATCTCGCTGACCGCTACACGGACCTCATCACGGGGAACTTTTCCGCCCCACTCGGCAGGATTCCAGATAGTGGGTCGCCGATCGGGGCCGTATCGCGGTGTGAAGATCATCCCGGCGCGCGACTCGGCTTTAATCGCGGTCCAGTCGTTGTTCTCGGAGCCGTCGAAACCTAAGCAAATGGATTCACCTGCTGGCGGATTGGGGAGCCAGTGCAAATGCTGCCTCCCATCGCTCGCGTCTCATCCAGGCACCAGATGAGTAAGTGATCTTGTTTCCGAAAAAGCGCTCGGCCTGCTCCGGATCCTTGATTGACAGTTCGGCAGCTTCTGCCATGACTGCATCTATTGAGACCCATGGAGAGCCGCGATATACCGCTTCGAGGATCTTTCGACGATCTTCGAGGTTTGACCATGCCAGTCCCGCTGGCGGCGGGATATAAAACCGGAAGATGTCCTCGACCGGCGATTCATGCGTCTGCTGAGCGACAGAGTTGAGTGATGAGTCATAGGCGTTAGTGGTTTCGATTGCTCGACCACCCATGCCGGCCAGGCCACGACGCTGAGTCTCTGCGACATCTTTCATGCCATTGCTCTTCGTCCACAGGCCGACCTCGTCTTGAATCGCTGCACTAATCGGGTTGCCGAGGCGAGACCTGGCCGACGACGTCACGACGTCGATGCGGTCCGATTTTTCGCCGCCAACGTTGCCGTAGATCCGGACGAATTCCCCACGGTCAACCATGAGGTGCTTGAGCGGACCAAGGCTGATCATTGATGTCAGCGGATCAAAAATATTGGTGTGCACCTGATCTTGAGAGACTGCAGTGAGCTGAATCAACGGCGACGGATGCCTACGTCCCTTGGGCTCTCCTGGTAAGTAGTCGTGAATAAAGCCGCAGCTGCATCCCCACTCGGAGCATCGGTACTGCTCACCTTCCTTGGCGAAACCGTCAAACTCTGATGGTCCGACAGCAAGCAGTGCAGTCATTGACGCTGACCATGGTCCTTTGCCTGTCTTCTGTGGAGCAATTGCCTGGGTACGGCGGTATTGGAAAGCATCGGATTTAAGCGGCTTCCCCGCCCACTTAATACCCTTTCGAATTTGACCATGCTTGGCCGAAATCCAGAACTGCCAATCCGACCACATAAACGGCTCACCTCGGTCGAATCCATCAGGGACTCGACAGTGCGCCTGCACCCATGCATCCCAGAGGTCTCCCAGCGTCGGGAAGTCTACGATCCAGTCATTAACTGCCATCTACTGCGCGAAGCCGACGAGTTCGGGCAGGCGTGGATTGCGTCGACTTCGCTGCCTCCTCCGTCTCGGGTTCACCAGCTTGGATGATCCAGCCGTTTTCACGCAGGCCCGCTGGGGTCAGCCCGATGGCATCTGCCAAGCGCAGCACTTGCGTCATAGTCGAGGGAGAAGCGTCCCGAGCCTCAGCCTTGACCGACCACCGCACGTAATGTGCGATCTGCAGCCAGCGCCACTCCTCTTCGATCCAGGCAACCGCTTGAGGAAATCTCCAGACCTTGCGCCAGAGCGCCCGCTCCCGAGTATCGCCCTTGGGGAATGGCCACGGCGGCACCTTGCCGGTGTATCCCTCCTTCGGGAGCTTTCGGTAAACATCTGCCAGTCCACGCGCATCTGAACGCTTCGATCCCAGATCCGGCGACGGTCCTGAGCGATTTCGAGCACCACCACTAGCCATTTTCACCACCTCTCATGGGCAACTCTAGCCCCTTGCGTTACGCTACATAGTTCAAAAAACAGCAGGTCACGGGCACTTTTTGAACCCTGCACACCTTTTTGCCACCTCCCCCACGGCTGGGCGCAAAATCGCGCTAGGACCCCTCCCCCACCCCAGTATTCGACCAGGTCATTTGTGAAGCCGATTGCGAACCTCGGCACCGTGTCGAGAGTTGCAACTCCGACACAGCACACCAAGCTCCTGATCCGATGATCCGCCAGTGGCGAGCGCGTTCCAATGCTGGGCAGTGAGATCTTCAGAAGGGTGCGGAGGCCGCTTGTATCCGGGGCACCAATCCCCATACAGCTTTCGATGCTCAGCTACCGCAGCAGCACGCCGATCACGAGTTGACCCAAGGTCTACCTTCGTTGGCACACTCGAACGTTGCTCACGCTCATACTGTGCAGCATGTCCACTGCACCGACCACGATAGGCCGCGAGCTCGGGACATCCAGACTCGCAACAGATCTGCCGCGCTCTCGCCACCACGGTCACCTCCACCCAAGCAAGACGAAAGGCCCCGAGCACCCATCGGATACCCAAGGCCTAACTCTTTCTGACGATCATTCTATAACATCGCTGTGCCAATATTGAAGAACCTACCTTGACCTGCCTTTTCCAATACCTCAGACAGCCGCACTACCAACCGACCATCAGGTAACAGCTCTGACGAAATCAAACCCGCCTGAGCCCACCGATACACGCTGCGCTTCGACACCCGCACGCCCAAATGGCACGCCCACGACGCCACTGACTCAGGACTACCAACCTCCACAGGATCAACCTCACCACCACGAGGCTCCACCACATCGGACACCAGCTGTGCCTGTGCAATCAACTGCGACGCAGCAAGATCCAACCACGGCATAGCCTCAAGCTGAAACAGATGCCGCTGCAACCACGCAGCCCGCGCCCGAATCGACCGCTCCTCCGGCAATGGCAAAACCTCGGCAGACACAACTGCCAGCTTCACCGACCACCCACACAACAGCGACTCAGTCTCCGACTTAAGATCCACCATCGCAACCTGCAACGGTGGCCGAGACTTCCCACCCTTCGGAGCAACACCCGCCGACTCACCCGAACACGACTGACGAGGAAACAACAATTGATCCAGCAAAGGACCGCACCTCTCAAGATCACGCAGATGCTTACCCAAATTCCATGAATCATTCATCCCTTAAGATCCTTTCCCACGACGACCACGCCTACGCCTCCGAGCACGAGCAGATACCGAACCGTCCAGGCCAGGACCTGCCCGACCTGACCCGTCCCGTCCCGACCCGACGAATCTGGATCCGTCACCTCGTTGATTCGGATCGCGGCTCAATTCCGGCTCAATGTGACTGATGTGATTACCTTGGCCGCTGCTCGCCTTAAGCTGCTCCCCGCCTGGTGGCTTATTAACTGCCTGAGTGGCGTTGTCTTGCGCTGGCCTGGCTTGAGAAGCTTCAACGCTGCTCACTGCTCGCGCTACATCGCTTGGAGCCTCCGAACCACTGGATGCGGTCGGGGCTTCTACAAACGGAGCTGCGGTGGCTGGTGCAGAGTTGTTGCTTCCCAAGACCTCTGACATTGGAGCCGTCACCCAATCGGGTGCGTCTGCGACGTTGTCTGATCCTCGCGCTGCACTACTGCTGGCATCTGCTCGCGCTACATCGCTTGGAGCCTCCGAACCACTGGATGCGGTCGGGGCTTCTACAAACGGAGCTGCGGTGGCGTCGCCAGCATTGGCTGCTGCGGTGGGAAGGTCGAGGCGGAGCTGCCTTGGACGGACAGTGATCCCGTTTTCACGAGCCCAATCCGAGTCATTGATATAGGTAATCGTCTTGTCTGAGTAATAAACCTCTTGATCTGTTGGAACTGGACGTAGGGCAAGCTCAATCCCGTTGCCGCGCTTGGTGTTGCACTCACGGCACGCGACCACGAGAGTTTCCACAGTCGAATCGACATGCCCCGTGAGGCTGTCGATTGTCGCGCCACGGTTGGACTTTTGGTCCCCCCACTTCACGGTCTTCCCGCAGAACCGACACTGATCGCCGTCGCGTACACGTACCGGAATCATTAGCTCAGGCTTTCTGCCGTCCGACTTTCGAAGGCGATCAATCGTGACCTCCTCCTTGGTCCGCATGTGCAGCAGCTCCTCGTGCTCGATGATTCTGATCATGGGGCGGTCATCGACCTTAATCTCCTCAGCAAGCCCCGCTTTAATCCAGATCTTGATCAGCTCTGCAGCCCGGCCTGGAGCCACCATCCACACCATGCCCGGCGCGACGACGTAGTCGGTGAGGTGTGCGGCGCTGATGGATGCGACGAAGGTTAAGGCTCCCCAGGCTTCATTTCTGAGGCTGGTATTGCCGTCGCAGACTTCTAGGAGTCGGAACATTAGGGGATGTGTGGTGATGTTGTCACCCAAGCGAAGCCACGGCATCAGTGATTACCTCGATGTGAGGCTGTAGCCCTGTGAGGCTTGAGTGGTTGCATCGTTTGTCCTTATGGGCGGTCAAGCGGTTTTGAGTGCTTGACGGGAAAATAGTGGATAGCAGCGTTGGCAGAGTCCTTCTCCTACATGTTGGATTCCTTTCTTTGCTATTCGACGGCGGTCTTTTGATTGGATTTGTGGGCGGAGTTTTTTGCCGCATCCTGAGCAATGCGATTGCCAGGGGGAGTTGCTACTGCCGGCTTCTTTGATGTCGCTGTACCGTCCGGCCATGATCCCATCGACTCTCTCGCCCGCTTTCTCTAGGTCGGCTAGTGCTTGCTCGCAGATATCAAGTAGTGGGCACCTGTGGCATAGGATCCTTGCCTGACGATGTCTTTCCGCGAGATCTTCAGCTGGCTCCATTGGTCTGCGGCTATCCCAGAGCGAGGGATGATTCCTGTTCCCTCGATGCTCTGTCCGCTGGCAGATCCCGACGCCATCAGACGGCTGCATTGAATGTCGGCGCCTCAATAGCTTCTTCGCGGTCGTGTGCGTCTAGGCGCATGTGTCCAACCGTGGAGTACACATGCGGGGCGATGATAAAATTCCTCATTTTTGGGCCTCCCAGTAGATCGCGAGAGCGGTGAGCTTTGCTGCGGCTTCCTTCAGATCATCTAGGGAGCCAAACGTAATGATTGGGATGGTTTTACCGTCAGGGGAGGGTCCATTTATTTCTGCTTGGCCGTTTTTGAGGTACACCCAGTAGTTGCCTTCGTCGTTGCCGATTGCTCCGCCGTCTAAGGTTTCTAGCGTGATCTCTTTTGCTGCTTTGTCGATGTCAGTCATTGTTGCTCCATGAGTTGCTTTAGATGGGCTAGTGCGTTGTCCAGAAGGATGTGCCTACTCTCGGGCACTACGCCTCCCTTGCAGATCCTGAAAATCGTGTATTGGTAGGGCTGAGTTTCACCGTTAGCGAGCACATACACGGCGCTGCCACGGTCCTGCAATTGAGTCAAGTAACGAGTGATGCTTTCTCCCATTCGGTGACGTGACGTTTCCAGCTCCATCGGTGCTGGCTGGCCGTCTGGTGTCCACGCGCGAGGAAGATCAAAACGCGGGGTAACTTCGTCAAAGTATCTGCCAGGGAGTTTGCGGTCCCCGCGTTGTCCTGTGTACGGCTCAATCACATCTACGCTGCCGTCTCCCTCGTTGACTAGGATTCGGTCGATAATTCCCAGTACTGTGCCGGTGTAGTGCTTCACGTCGCACCACATGCCTACGCATTCAGCCCGCTGCTCCGGGGTCATTTCAGCAAGAGTGGTCATTTTTGGCCCTTTCTTGCTATCCGGTCACGGGTTGCGCGCACATCAAAGGCACGCTGGCGAACTTCCTCTAAAACCCGGTCATCATCGAAAGGTGTGAACGGGTCTTTACGGATTCCGCGGAGTTCCGTTCTTAAATCAGGGTATGCACAGTCGGCAAGCACATACCATCCGTCTTCATCCTTCTCACACCAATCTCCGTAGTAGTCGCGTATGGCTTGGTCGGCGGCACGTTCAATGGCGGACTTAAACGTTCCGTGAGTGTCCATGCGCTCCCACGCGAAAGACCCGCCTAGCTTGATGGTGACGATTCGGGCTGATACCCAGCAATTCTGCTTCTTGACTACTACCCAGCGCTCCGGCTCTGTAGCTATTCCATTAGCCATTGTCCGCCTCCTTTAGTGCGTCCTCGGACTCTCGGAATATCGCGGCTACATCCTGCATGGTGGTAGCTACTTCTTTGGCTTGTTCCCCCATGGCCCACACACCCACAGACACGGCCCGCATCCCGTTATGGAGACGGAGGGCCGCTTTTGACCGCTGCTTGCTTCTACGCCACGCCATTAGCGGTGTCTCCTAGGTGGGTGATCTGCACTTCGTACCCGTCGGCTTCCAGCAGGTGTTTGATTTTCTCCCCTAGGGCTACACTGCGGTGCCAGCCACCCTCGCAGAAGATGTTCATCTCCCGGTCATTGATCGCACGGCAGGCAAGGTAGTGGGCGTTCATGAGGCATTTGTCCGCGTCGATTCGGAGCATTGCTTCCCAAACGCTCAGGTCGGTGCCGAAAACATCTCCCACGATCTGCGACGGGTCTGGCATGAGTGCGGCGTTCGCTGCTGCCTGGGTGTCGAACGGGGTCACGGGCAGGCCAATGAACGTTGATATTTGTTCCCGGCTTCCGGTCGTGATCTTGATACTCATTTCGCCTCCTATAGTCGCTGGAGTTCGGATTACCTCCAGACTGGCCGGTTTCGCGCTTAGTATTGGATGAAGCCGAGATCGACGAAGATGTCGATATCTAGGCGCTCATCAACGATCGGCTCACAGGGAACCGAGATCATTCGTTGCATGATTACGCAGCCCCCTTGGGTGGATTCGCTGGCGTGATCTTGACGATTTCAGCCTTAGCTCCCTGAGCCTCATGCCCGTGTGTTGATGTCAGCGCGAAGCTGTGACCAATCAGCAGAATTCGACGGACGGGGTCAGGAGCATCGAGAGTGATCAAACGTGAATGATGCCCCATCACAGACGCGACAGCGCTGACGAGCTTCCATTGGTCCGCATGAACAAACCCCTGATCGATAGCTTTACTTTCGATGGCCCGTGCGACTGCCTTGGAAGGATCACCCGGCAACCGAGGCTCGGCCAGGCGAGCAACCTGGGTCGTCCGGCGCCCATGCCCAGTCTCATCCGTGGCATTGATCCACGGCTCAGTGATGATCAGCCCGATCTGCGGCAGCTCATCATCCAGACCCGAAGCAGCCGTTGACCCCATCGCTACGATGCGCTTTGCCTCCCCCGCGGTGATCTCGATGAGACGATCACGTTCCTGATGGACGAGATCAATCATCGTCGTCGGGATCCGGATCTCGATCGTGGACTCGTGGCTCATGGCATACACGCGCAGCTGCTCAATATCCGGCATGATCTCAATACGGACAGTCTCAAGGTCCTTCTTGCCCGCTACTTTGCAAGCCGCCTTAAGCGCCTGCTGCAGCTCCGATGCGTACACGATGACCTTGGATGGAATGGTCTCTGATTTAAGCGACATTGATGAAATCCTCCGGTAGTCGCCAGTCGACCCCGGCCTCGTCATCGCGAGCTACGATGACACCGCACAGGCCCGTCAGAGACGGTGCGGAATCAATAGCCCCTGCCTGCATCTGGCATTGCTCAAGACGCTGCAGGACATTCATGTCCGGGTGATGACTGCGGATATAGATTTTGGTGATTTCTCCGGTGCCGACATCTACGGCCGCGGTTGAGATATGGATCATTGTTCATGCCTTTCTAGTTCTTCGAGGATGTCCGTTTGACCTGGTGTTGGCTGGTGAAGTTTCTCGTCTTGCTTAGTCAGCCACTGTTTTATGGAGATTTGTCGTTTGCGCGGGAGCTTGGCGAACCAATCGATGGGGTCTTCGTCCATGAGACACTCAGCTCTCTCATCCCTGTCCGTCGAGAAGCAATTCGTTGGCTCCGATCAGTCGGGGCCAGATCGAGTAGCCTTCCCGACGAAGCTCATGCACATTCGACGCGTTGACATCGGAAAGAAGATCAGTCAAGGTGTCGTACCAAAAGACATCCCCAGCCAAGCTCTGAAATCCGTATTCGTATTTCAAACTAGCGATGGTGCAGAGCGCATCCTCGATATCTTTTCCGTCCACCAGTGTGGGCAAGGATTGATCTAGCTGGTAGCAGGATTCACCTCGCGCAGTGTCGAGCAGCTGCTGCGCTTCCTGCGGTTTCATAATTTCGACTCCGAATGATCGGCCGCAGCAAGGCTCTCCTGTACTGACGCATCGAAGATCCCAAACGATTTCACGCGCTTCCACGGGATCCGCTGTGGATGAGGCGCGGAAGCCTGATTAATCGGCACCGACTTTTTGTTCAGCCACTGAAACATTCGCCATTTTGCTCCAGCGTTGTCCTCAACGTGCGTGCACCCCTTAGCCTGCAAGAGTTGCTCCAAGGCTTTGATGTCGGTTGGCTCCTGGCAATCAATAGCGACAAGCGGACGATAGATCATGACGTCACCTGCTGCACAGGAGATGGTGTTTTGTACAGTGACTTACGGAACACCCTGCTAATCGATGCCCGGAATCCAGTCGACTCAATCTCGGCGACTAGCCGTCGAGCTTTAGCCTCCGTGTCAGTCGTACTCACCCATTCCCAGTATTCGGAGCCATCAGACTTCACACCAGTGCACCTCCGGACTTCGAACCGGGGTCGACGCCGCTTCGAGCGAAACTCAGCGTTCATCGAAATCAACCTCGCTTTCCTCGAACTCCTTAGTGGCCTCGTGGATCCGATCAAGAAGATCCACTTGCTCGGCAGGCGACAGCTGCGACGAACCGTCGATAAGATCTCTGGTCTCGGCCAATAAACTGCCCAACAGCCCGTTTTCCTCCGCCAGCTGCTCAATATCAGCCCGTGCATCAGCCAAGTCCTCGCACGCAGATCGTTCGCGAGTCTTCGCCCCCGACAAATTCAGCTGGATCTGGAAGATGCGTTCTTGTTGCGAGCGGACGAGATCCACAAGCTGCGACGTCACCGCGTTCTGAAGGGACAGCGCGGACGAAAACACTGCGAGAGGGTCCCGACGTGGCAACTCCTGCGAAGGGGCCTCAAAATCAAAATTTATTTCGGCGCTCATTACTTCCCACCTTTCTGTAGTAACTGGCATTTGCCCTCGAACAGCATCCACAGCTCATCTGCCGAGAAAACCCCATCATGACCGGTGACCTTCCACCGATTTTTCGTGTGTTTCACAGCCACCAGGGCGGACGTCTTGTGCCTCACGAGTGACGCGTTCGGCAGATTTCGGAGACGTTCCTCGCTATCGATTTCGGGCAGCGGACTATTCGCCTCAAGCAAAGGCTCAGCGATCGATGTCTCCGCCGCCAGGCCATCTCCCTGTGGCAAAGGCTTGCCATCCATGCCCCACGCCCGCAGGGGCTCACGGGTCGGGGTAATCGATGTCGGGTCCACACCGAAAGACACTCGGCCGGTCGCCGTATTCACGACCACTGGTGCATCGTCGGCGTCACCGACATACACCGCCCAACATTCAGTGCCTGCAAGATGGACATAGCGTCCACGGGCGCCGGAGCGCTGCTCCTCCGGGAAATCAGCGAGTGTCGGCAGAGGCAAGAAATCCTCGAGGAAGTCCCGAATGGAGGATGCCTCTTCGAGATCGACCTCGCCAGAGTCGTAGCCTGCCTCATAGAGATCCGTCAGACGATTAATCACCTCTTGCAATTGGTCTTTCGTCATCGATACTGCGGTAGTCATCGAGTACTCCTAGTGCTCTTGAATGGCTTAACTGCGAGGCAGGTGTTGAAATGGCGCTCATAAAGTGGCCGGCGGTCTTCTCGTGCTTTTCGGAGCTCACCTCGCGCAAGCTCACGCACCGTATTGGTCTCTGCGTCTGAGATCTCGAATCGACCACGAAGGTTAGGGTCCGGGTCAAATGCAATCCTGATGTCAGCCGTGGTCGTCATGAAAACGACCGGTCGACTGCACGCAGCGCAGGCATACTGAATGGATTTCACAGCCACCACCCCGTGATGATCAGCGCGGGCAGGGCCCAAAGCCCGATCAGAATCACTGCGGTGGCCACGAGCATCGATGCGACAATGATCCGCACCTCTTGCTCCTGGCGCTCAGCATCGCGCAGCTGTAGCTCAGGCGGCGGGACGTGCGTCATTACGCTCAGCCTCCTCCAGCGCTTGGACCGCCCAATCAAGGATCCACTCAAGAGTGGACGCCTGAGATGTCATCCCCAGCGACGCGCGCCACGGAGTGACCCATCGCCGAGCGACATGGACGCTGACAAATCGACGTCCGCCGATCGTGACGAATCGGTAGATCTGATCGCGAGGCACATTAAACCCCGTGATCATCAAACGAAGATCCCCGACCTCAATATGAGGTGTGCCGCGGAACCGGGTCAGTCCAACCAAACGAGAGTGCTTGTCACATCGAATCCTGTGGATTTTGTCCGTTCGGTTCATCGGAACCATCTCCCAGAAGATTGCTCAGATGCTGATGCTTTCGGATTCGTCTTCAGTTGCTGAAGCTCTTGATCAGCAGCAGTGATCTGCATATCGAGAGCCGTCACAACACCTGACGCTTTCTCAGCTGCAACTGGTGCAGGGACACCTTGAGTGCGCCACAGGCGGTAAAGATCGACCTCGATCGACTCCATTGCGCTGCCGACCTTTTTCTCTTCAAGGGATGCGCTCATGGCCGCTCCCGACGATCAAGCACGTCATGGCCACCAATGCGTTCTCGATAGCTCGATGGGTGGCGACGGCGCGCGACGTCACGGCTCCATGACAATCCGAGCATTTCATCAATCTGGCGACGTTGATCCTCCATCCGCTGGGCGACAGTCGCGTAGTCCACGATTAGCCACATCAGCAGGAGGTACAGTCCCAAGATGGAGATCCACATTAGGGCGGTCATGATTCGTCGACTTTCGGGGAGTAGACGCCTACGGCCTCGGCCAAGGCCGTCAGGTCCGCGTCTGGATCGTCAATGGTGGACGGTGCTACGATATTGGTGCAGGTGTCGTTATGTACTTGCTTTTCCTGTGGAGTGGCTGCTCCACAGGATTTCTTTTTGCCTTGGTTCATTTCGGTATTAGAAGCGGAAGACATGCTTCTGTTCCTTCCTGCGCTTGGCGGGTACCGGAGTCTCGGAGTTCCCGAGCTTGATTTCAATTAGTGCGAGCGCATAAGCGATAACCGCCAAGGCTCCAATGAAGATGAAGAAGGTCATTCTTTGGACTCTTTCTTTTGCGGCTAGATGACTGTAATGAGTTGGGTGAGCATGTACTTCGTTGTGATCCTCGGCATTAGGCGACCTTGTAGATGCCGTCTGCGACAAGGTTGTTGACATCTGAGGTGCGGTAGACGATCTTTCGCGGGGACAGTCGGACCTGGCCCAAGCGCCCTTCATTCACCCACCTCCGGAGAGTTGATCGTGAGATCCGGAGGTGACCCTGGACCTCGGCACCGGTCATGAATTTTGGAGACATGGCTTGCCCCTCTTTCCTTGTTTGAGCTCGTGCGGCTTCCCCTCCGCACGAGCAAGCTTTGCTGGGATTGGCCTTACGTAAAGTCAGGCGGCAGCGGCTCGCTCTGCTTTTTGCACCAGACCCGAAACGCTAATGTTCAGCATTCGTGTGACCGCAAACAGCTCGTCGACGGTGAACGACCTATGCCCTTTAACGCTCCGTCGCAGCGTTGATATTGGGATTCCAGTTGTCTCTGCGACCTCATTCACACTGATTTCCTGCCGTGCCAATTCAGCCCTTACCTCTGTTGCAATTTCCCGAGAGCGGGAACTTAGTCCATTTGGCATATTTCCAACACTAGTTCAACTGGAATATTTGGTCAAGTCTATTTGAACTTTTTTAGCCAATGGGGAATAATTGCCGATATGAGTCCAGAAAAGAAGGCAACGATCGAAGATTTTGGATACGCCGTCGCAAGGCAGCTAACAGCGCGGCGCGCCCACCAAGGTCTGACGCAAACGCAGCTAGCGGACGCAACCGGAATCTCCCAGAGCCAGCTTTCAAAACAACTGCGCGGACTAAGGGCAATCAACATGGATGAACTAGCCCTCATCTGCCATGCGCTTCACATTGACATGCTCGAAATTATTCGATTGGCCGAAGCCGAGATCGCCGCAAGTCAAGCAAGCAACGTCCTCCCCTTTTCTCAACGACCGGACACCAGTTCAGGCAATTCCGAAAGTGACATCGAATTCGCTGCGGAAGCTCGACGAAAGCGCTATGTTGCTTTACACGCCGAGGCAGAGCCCGAGATGGGAGACGACGATTATGGATCCGGAGCTTAAGCTCATAAGCGAAGCCGAACTTCTCAAAGTTGAGATTGAACCCGATCGGCTAGGTTACCTAGAAGAAGGTGACCTAGCCGGTTTTTTCCCTGAGATACGCACAATCTTCTACCAACCTTGGCTAGGGCCACGCAATCGCATATCCTCCATCGCCCACGAACTGGGACATGCCGCACTTGGACACATCGTTGATCCTCCCGAGTGGTTACACCCGCGGCAAGAAAAAGAAGCCGATCTATGGGCAGCACGATTGCTCATCCGAGAGAATGATTACATCGCCGCCGATCATCATTGCGATGGACATCCCGGCGCGATCGCCCAGGAGCTGGGTGTGACACGTCGCCTCGTTCTTGCGTGGCGGACGTTTATCGAAAGGGAGATGGCATCTTGAGACGGCTGGTAGCGGTCGCACTTTTGGCGGTCACATTGACCTCCTGTGCCCAAAAGGATTTCAAATCAGAGGCTGAAAAGGAGGCTGCTTACGATCAGCATATGTGCGCCTCGCACAAAAGGACTTCTACTGAGGCGATGATTCCTTACCTCCAGCTCCAGGATGGCCTCGGCAATATTCCAAAGAGCGACCGCGCTGAGTACAGGGATACGCTCCTTGCGATGCGCTCTACCCCCACACTGGAAAAGGTTTTGGATAACGACAAAGATGGCAGATGTTCTGGGTGGCTTTGGCAATGGACGCAGTCCCAGCCTGACTACAAGGATCACTATGCGGACTTCACCTTCGAGAAGGCTCAGTCGGAGGGGTTGGTTGGAAAATAGTTACAAGGTGCAGCCTTTGACAGTTTGGTCTATCCTCATGAATGTCTAGGCGAACCCCCGCCCTAGACCACGCCCCGCGCCCCGTACCTCCCCCGGTACTGAGTGGCGCGGGGCTTTTAAAATTCTTACCTGTTGGTCATGTTACAGATCGTCTCGACTGATTCCGGCGGGACGCCAAATCAATCACGTTATCCGACAGCTGGAAGACCTCCTCCGCCGCCGTCTGAATCTTTCCGCTGTCAGAACTCGTCACTAACTCGATGTCCCCAGCAAATTGGAATGCCTCCTCGCGAGAGGGCGTATCCTCTTCCATCTGCGAAGCTGCTGACGCATCCAGCATTTCCCCGACGGCGGCCAGGCCTTCCATGCGATGCGTCTCCGAGACGCGCATATAGATCTCTGTGATGGTCTTGAGGTCAGTCTGACCGAGGATCTGGCCAATGGCCACAGGCGTCATACCCGCCTCCGCGAGAGCTGTATTCATCCACACACGACCGTAGTGCGGGCTAATCTTAAGCCCCTCATGCCCGGCGCGCGTTTTGGCGCGTGAGAGGGCGGTGCGGTAGCTGGTGTCCATGATGAGCTTTCCTGCTGCGGTGGGGCACAGGATGGCGTCTGGTGCGGTTCCGACGGCGTTGAGGTGTTGGCGGATGTCGTGGTGGAATTTGTGGAAGATCGGTACGTCGCGGTAGGCGGCTTCGGTTTTGGCGGTGTCCTTGCGGACCATGCCCACGCCAACTTTTCGGTAGGCGGTTCCTCGGACGTGGACAATGATGGCGTCGCTGGTGACGGTGATGTCCTGGCGGCGCAGGGCGATAGCTTCGCCGATACGCAGCCCGTGGAAGAAAGTGAGAATCGCGAGGATCTTATGAGGTCCTTGCATCTCGTCCACGATGGATTGCATGACCTCTGTCTCGGGCAGCTCTTTGCGGGTGGCTTTGACCTTCTTTCGTGCCATGTCCAGGGCGACGGGGTTGAGCTGGATGATGTCGCGATCGACGGCCGCATTCATCGCGGTCTTGAGTCGGCGGTAGGCGTGCTGGTTGTAGACCTGGTGCCCGAATTGGGCGGTTATCGCATCCCACCATTCGGCGACGTCGCGGCGACGGAGGGATTGGACTGTGATGTCGCGGAGACGGGCAGCCTTGCCTTCTACCTTGAGGATGCGGCGGTCGATGGTCGCTCGGTAGTCCTGCAGTGTAGAGGGCTCTAGATCGCCCTCGCGGAGGGTAAGCCACTGTTCGATCCACTGACCGACCGTGAGAGCCTTGTCGTCGCGGGTGAGGGCGCGGGTCGCGGGCGGTGCCCACTCCCCGAATTCAATGAGCTTTTGTTCTCGGCGGAGCCATCCCGCGGCGTCATCATAGGTGAAGAAAGTCTGCGGTGCCTTGTGCATTCGCCCATCTGGCCCGATATAGCGGGCACGGTATTTGCCTGAGGGTAGCTCGTCAATCTGCCCGAAGCTTCGCCTGGCGCGCTTAGCCATATCCTGCTCCATTTCGTGGGGCTTTCGTGGGAGATCAGCCCCTTCGTGGGGCTTTCGTGGTGTTCGAAAGAATCCCTATGAACCCTTATGAACCCATCTGAACACTAACACCCGTGCAGGTCAACGGCCTAGCAATGACGAAACCCCACACCAGATAGGGTGTGGGGTGTTCGAATAAGTGGAGCTAAGGGGACTCGAACCCCTGACCCCCACACTGCCAGTGTGGTGCGCTACCAGCTGCGCCATAGCCCCATAAAGCTTCCTTGAGACTACACCGAACCAAATAAACTAAACAAATTGCCTGTTCAAAGGGGTAATTCTTCCGAGTCCAAAACAGATCTGGCGAACGGCCCTGTATGGCTGCCCCCTGCACAAGTACACGCGGGCCCCGAGGAGATACCTCGGGGCCCGCCAATCACACTCTGATTAGGATGTAGCTACTTCTACCCAGTTCTGTAGGTCGTCGATATCCTTGCCGTCCTTGATGATGCGCGGAGAAGAAACCTTGCCGGTCTCAGTCTTGAGCTTTTCTTCATTTGCCTTGAACATGGCCACTGCATCTGCATGATCGGCCGGGGCCTCTGCAATCTTGGTTGCGGTGTCTTCGGATGCACCGACCTTGCGGGCTGCCTCAGCAAAATCTGCCATGTTCCACTTGGAGTAAATGTCCTTCTGCTTCTGCATCAGCAGGTCACGGTAGTTCCAATAAGTCGAAGCATCCTCGGATTGTGCGACCATCATCAGCGCATTACCAGCGCGAGTGGAGTGACCATCCGCATTCCCGCCATCGAGGAAGTTCAGGGTCCGCACATTGACGATCAGCTTGCCAGCATCTACGGCCTCAACCATCTGCTTATCAGTTGCGGTAGCAAGTTCGGAGCAATGCGGGCAGGAAAAGTCTTCGTACAGATCCACTTGTGGGGTGGCGTCAGTAGCTTTGTCTGACTTCAAAACGTAAGCATTGTCCTTCATCTCCATGTCAAAGGAGACTTGAGTTTGCGGTACCTCTTCAGTGACGTTTTCAATCTTGGAGCTCTTACCACTCCAGAAAATGTAGCCCACCACCACTACGGCGATCAGCAGAATGGTCAACAGCGCCCAGAGAAAGCCGTTGCTCTTCTCATTTGGGCTCTTAATCTTGTTACTCACGTCTTGTTAATACCTTTGTTTGTATGGATAGAGATGGCCTAAGGGTGCAATGCAAACTTAGTAAATGGAAACTTTATCGCCCAACCCGCCATCGCCAGGAACAGCAGATCCCTGAGAATCGCCAGCCACAGTGAGCTTGAGCTGCTTGCTTCACCTGCGGAAAAACAACCGCAATTGATCTCCAGGCCTCGAGCTGCCGCAGAGGCAAGCCCGAAGATAAAACACACCATGAACAATGCCGTTATTGCTGCTGCCGGAACAATAAAAAGTCCGAGCAACAAGAGCAGCCCTAGCGCGAGCTCTATTGGCGGTAGCACTGTCGAAATAAGTGAGACCATTTCTGAGGGAAACAGCTCGTAGGCCTGTACTGATTGACGAAAGGCCAGCGGGTCGCTCATCTTTTGAAAACCGGAAATGAGCCACACGAGCGCCAGCCCGAACCGTGACACCGCACTAATCAGCGAAATTCCCAACCGTCGGGAATTGGGTTGATGATCAACAGTCGAGGTCACGGTCATATTCGTCATTCTATTAGATCAGTTTGGGAAAGCCTAGGAGCAACGTCTGCCTCGGCTAGGAGTTACCTAGGACTTCAGAAACCAATTCCTGTGCTTCTTGTTGGACTTGTTTTAGGTGATCGGCACCCTTGAAGGACTCCGCATAGATTTTGTACTTATCCTCGGTACCAGAGGGACGTGCCGCAAACCATGCGTTTTCAGTGGTCACCTTGAGTCCACCAATCGCAGCGCCATTTCCCGGTGCCTCAGTCATTTTCGCAGTGATCGACTCCCCTGCCAACTCCGTGGCGGAGACTTGCTCCGGACTCAGTGCCTTAAGCACAGCCTTTTGCTCTCTGTTGGCCTCAGCATCAGTTCGGGCATACTCCGGAGCACCATACTGTTCTGCCAGTTCTGCGTAGCGCTGGGATGGGGTCTTGCCCGTCACCGCAAGGATCTCCGCGGCCAAAAGATCCAGAATGATGCCGTCCTTATCCGTCGACCAAACTGTGCCGTCATGTCGCAAGAACGATGCGCCAGCGGACTCTTCACCACCGAAGCCCACACTGCCGTCGATAAGCCCTGGGACGAACCATTTAAATCCCACTGGCACCTCGACTAAGTCACGGCCCAATGCAGCAACTACACGGTCAATCATGGAGGAGGACACGAGGGTTTTACCCACTGCAGTGCGCTCCCCCCAACCCGGACGATGCGCGAAAAGGTAATCGATGGCTACCGCCAGGTAGTGATTCGGGTTCATCAGGCCGGCATCGGGAGTGACGATGCCATGCCGGTCAGCATCAGCATCATTACCAGTAGCAATGTCGAACTTGTCTCGGCTAGCAATGAGCGAAGCCATAGCGTTCGGAGAGGAACAATCCATGCGAATCTTGCCATCGGTATCTAACGTCATGAAGCGCCAGGTGGCATCGACCGTCGGATTGACTACGGTCAGGTCAAGTCCATGCGTCTTAGCGATGTGCCCCCAGTAATCCACCGAAGCGCCACCCATAGGGTCCGCACCGATCCGGATCCCTGCCTTCTTAATCGCCGCGATATCGATGACATTTGGCAGGTCCGCCACATAAGAATCCATGTAGTTGTAGGCGGTAGCCCTTTCATCCAACACGCCTTCGACCCGGGTGAGTTCAATTCCTTCGAGCTCCGTTTCGAGCAGCTCGTTAGCTCGCTTGGCGATCCAGTCCGTCGCGTCTGTGTCCGCAGGCCCGCCATGGGGCGGGTTGTACTTGAAACCGCCATCGCGAGGAGGATTGTGGGATGGTGTGATCACGATGCCATCAGCGCGGCGTGGATCTGTTCCCAGCACGCCTCCTGCTAGCTGTGCATTGTGCGAGAGGATTGCGTGAGAGACTGCGGGGGTTGGGGTGTATCGGCCGCGGTCGTCGACAAGCACCTCGATGTCAGTAGCCAGCAGCACCTCTAGGGCGGACAGCATGGCTGGCTCGGACAGGGCGTGCGTGTCCCGGCCGATAAAGAGCGGGCCTTCGATGCCTTGCGACGCCCGGTACTCCACGATCGCCTGTGTGATGGCCAAGATATGGTTTTCATTAAATGCCGAATCAAAAGCGCTACCACGGTGGCCGGAGGTGCCGAATGCCACCTGCTGCTCAGGCACAGACACATCCGGCTCCAAGGTGTAGTAAGCCGTCACCAACGATGCGATGTCGATGAGGTCTTCGGATTTGGCAAGCTGTCCTGCACGCTCGTGAGCCACGTGAAACTCCTTTGGCTGGTGGAAAACTTTCTGGTTACACCTTCCATCTTTCCTGTTTCCGTCCCGCTACGCAGAGCACTGCATATCTCCCCCTACCCCATCGGACGGTGCTTGCCCACCATATTTTCCTGCTATCCCGCCCATCTGGGGGTTTTACCTGCAGGATTCCCGCGAATTTTGGCGAAACGGTTTCAAAATTCACTACCCACAAGGCAGAATGTAATCCAAGTCACCGGTCGCAGCAGAGCTTGGTGTACCTCATTAATTCCATTCGGCGAAAGAATCCAATGTCTGATTTCACAACGCTTTTGGGCGACATCGATACGTTCGTCTGGGGTCCGTTCTTCTTGATCCCCTTGTTGCTCGGCACAGGTCTAGTGCTCACAGTTCGACTGCGTGGATTGCAGTTCCGCACACTGTTCACTGCACTAAGACACGGCCTGATAGACCGCAATGATGGCGACGGCGAAGGAGACATCAGCAATTACCAAGCGCTGACGACTGCACTCGCCGCAACGGTGGGCGTGGGCAACATCGTAGGCGTAGCCACAGCGATTTCTGTGGGCGGACCTGGCGCGCTCTTTTGGATGTGGGTTACTGGCCTCGTAGGCATGGCATCCAAATACTCCGAGGCATTTCTTGGCGTGCGGTTTCGCACAAGTGATTCTGCCGGGGAAATGTCTGGCGGGCCACAGTACTACCTGGAGCGTGGCATCAAGGGGCCACTAGGAAAAATCCTGGGATTGTCTTTCACTCTCTTTGCGATTGTCGCCAGTTTCGGTATCGGCAACCTCACTCAGGCAAATGCCGTTGCTACGGGCATGCACGACGCGTTCGGGATTGCCCCTCACGTCTCCGGGATCATCATGTTTATCTGCCTGGGAGCAGTGCTGCTCGGTGGCATTCAGGCAATCGGAAAAGTGACCTCGGCGTTCGTACCACTCATGATCCTCATCTACATTGTTGGCGCTCTTGCCGTCCTGGCGATTAACGCAGCGAAGATCCCCGGGGCGTTCGCGCTGATCTTTAGCGACGCTTTCACTGGTTCCGCAGCAACCGGCGGCTTCCTCGGTTCCGGCATCATTCTCGCCCTACAAATGGGCGTTGCCCGCGGCATCTTCTCCAACGAATCCGGCATGGGTTCTGCTTCCATCGCCGCTGCAGCTGCGAAGACGTCCCATCCGGTACGCCAGGGGCTGGTCTCCATGACACAGACCTTCATCGACACCCTGGTGGTGGTTACCTTTACCGGTTTGGTCATCATCTCTACTGGCACCTGGAGCCAGGGTAAAGATTCAGCAGGCACCATGACCGCAGATGCTTTCGCCACTGCGTTGCCTGGCCACTGGGGCGGCTCCATCGTGTCCATCTCCCTGGTATTTTTCGCCTTTTCGACGATCATCGGCTGGTCCTACTATGGTGAGCGCTGCGTTGAGCGCCTGTTTGGCCGCCACGGAGCGCTGCCATATCGACTCATTTTCACCATCGTGGTGTACTTCGGTGCCACCACTGAGCTGGAAACAGTGTGGACGCTGGCAGACCTTGCCAACGGCCTCATGGCACTACCAAACCTCATCGGCTTGTTGCTGCTCTCGGGTCTCATCGCCAAGGAAACCCTGGCGTACCTTAAGTTCGATCCGAAGCTGACGGCCTCTCACGAGGATGTCACCGACTACGTTGCACAGGAAGACAACGGCTGGAAGTAGTATTCCAGTTGTGAAGGACTATCTGTGGGTGGGCTGCGGCGCCGCGTTGGGCGCTGTAGCCCGCTATCTATTAGCGCTGCTGTTAGGCCCCAGCGTCTGGGTAATAGTCACGATCAACATCATCGGCTGTTATCTAATGGGGCGTACGCGCCCCGGGCTATTCTGGGGCACCGGGTTTCTCGGCGGCTTCACCACTTTCAGTGCCTTCGAACTCTCCTTGTTTGCTGAGGATCGTCTCATTGTTTTGGCGCTGACGGTGCTTGGCTGTCTGGGGGCTTGGCAGCTTGGCAACGCAGCTTATCGACGGGTCTCGCCATGAGCACTGCGATAGTTCTCGTCGCGCTCGGAGGCATGTGCGGTGGTGTCATGCGCTTGTTCCTGTCTCGCCGGCTGCCGCCCTTGTGGGGCACCTTCTGTGCCAACGTCGTGGCGTGCGCGCTGCTGGGCTGGGCGACTTCCACAGCGGAATCCCCTTTCTTCCTAGCTGCGGGGCTAGCTGGCGCGTTGTCCACCTGGTCTACCCTCGCCAAGGAAGTAGGAACGCTCCCCTTAAGGAAAGCCTGCGTCTACTTGGCACTCACCCTGCTGGCCGGTACCGCAGCGATGTGGATCGCCATAAGCTAGCCTGCTGCTCTGGCATGGCGAAGGCCCGACCAGGATACTTCCTGGTCGGGCCTTTAGGATGGACGTCGAGAAGCAGCGACTAAACCACCAAGCCGAGCAACAACACAGACAACAGCCCGACGATAGACAACACGGTCTCCATGAGAGACCAGGTCTTGAATGTCTCACCGATGGTCATACCGAAGTACTCCTTCACCAGCCAGAAGCCAGCATCATTGACGTGTGAGAGGAATACCGAACCGGCACCGATGGCCAGAACCAACAAAGCGATGTGAGTATCCGTCATTCCGGCAGCAGCTACCGGGGCCATGATGCCGGCGGTGGTGATGGTGGATACAGTGGCGGAACCGGTAGCCAGACGAATCGCTACGGCTACCAACCAACCAGCTACCAACGGGGAAAGGGGCGCCCCCTGAATCCATGCACCAATGACCTTTGCGACGCCAGAATCTACGAGCGTTTGTTTGAAGCCACCACCAGCGCCAACAATCAATAGAATGCCGGCGATCGGGGCGAAGGAGCCACCGACTAGATCCGAAACTTCCTTCAGATTCTTACCTGTAAGCAAGCCAAGTACCACCATTGCGTACAGCGTTGTGATCAGCAAGGCCACCAGTGGGCTGCCGACAAAGCCGAGCGCCGTTCCAATCAGAGACTTAGGCTCGACACCAGTGGTTTCAGCAACCGTATTGGCCAGCATCAAAACGACGGGCATCAAGATGACTGACAGCGCGGTAGTAAAGCTTGGACGTGCCTCGCGCGGAATGGCATGCTTGGCATCAAATGTGTCTGGTGCCTGAATCGGAACCCACTTAACCATGATCTTTGCCGCAATTGGGCCGGAGATAATCACCGTCGGGATGGACACCAACAAGCCAAATCCCAGCGTCAAGCCAAGATTCGCCTTCAGCGCGTCAATTGCAATTAGCGGACCAGGGTGTGGCGGAACCAAGCCATGCAGTGCGGACAGACCTGCGAGTGCCGGAATGCCGAGCAAGACTACGGGGATCTTTGTGCGGCGAGCAACCAGCAACACCACCGGGATGAGCAGCACTAGGCCGACCTCGAAAAACAACGGGATGCCAATAATGAATGCCAGCACTGCCATGATCCACGGCAGCTTCCCCACGGAGGTTCGATCCAAGAAGGTATCTACGATTTCATCGGCGCCACCGGAGCTGACGAGAAGCGCACCAATGATCGCACCGAGCGCGATGAGCACACCGACGCCGCCAACCGTTGAGCCCAAACCTGAGCTAAACGACGTAAACGTTTTAGTCAGCGGGATGCCTGCCGTCAACGCAAGAGTGGCTGAGCCGAGCATCAGGGAAAGGAATGGGTGAATCTTGGCCCAGCTGATGAGCAGGATGATTACTGCGATACCCAAGCACGCTGCAAAAATCAGTTGGGAGCTAGGGGCGTTTGTCAAAGGGGCGGTATCTGCCGCTAGAAGTGAGATCATTTCTGTGAATCCTTCCGTGCAGCGAGTTCTGCAAGAACGGTATCGACGATATCCGCGATAGGACGGGCAATATCGACGGTGAAGCCGTCTTCTGCAGGTGCAAGCGGCTCTAAGGTAGCAAATTGGGAGGGGAGCAACGTAGCAGGCATAAAATGTCCTACTCGAGACGACATCCGCTGTGCGATGAGGTTCTGGCTTCCTGAAAGATGGACGAACACTACGTCGCCGTCGGCTTGTGCCAAAAGGTCACGGTAGGACTGCTTAAGTGCGGAACAAGTAACGATGGTGTTGTTGCCGGCCTTTGCATGGTTGCTCATCCAGCTTCTGAGGGTTTCAAGCCACGGCCAGCGATCTTCATCGTTGAGCGCTACACCTAGCGCCATTTTGTCCTTGTTTGCTTGCGGATGGAAATCATCAGCTTCGGCGTAGGGCCAGCTGAGGTGGCGCTCCAAGGTACTAGCGACCGACGTTTTACCGCAGCCACTCACACCCATCAACACCAGATGAATAGGTCGATGGTCCATCGAACCCTCCTTGTTGAACAATTTATGTTCCTATCAGTATTCCCTGTAGTGGGACTGATACCAAAACGGCGAGCAATGGAGCTGAAAAGGGGTGCCACAATCCCCTACTAGAACCACAACAGTGGGGGCGAATCCTCGTGCTATACAGCCCGGACCACCCACTCAATTGTGGTGTTGTTTTTGTGGAGTATAGGAGAATCGAACTCCTGACCTCCTGCTTGCAAAGCAGGTGCTCTACCAATTGAGCTAATACCCCAAAACACACGAAAAACACGCCCCACACCCCACAACCGGGGCATGCGACGTGCTTAACGTGAACATATGTGATTTGTTTAAATTTTTAGGCCGGCGGTGACCTACTCTCCCACACCCTCCCAGGTGCAGTACCATCGGCGCAGAAGGGCTTAGCTTCCGGGTTCGGAATGGGACCGGGCGTTTCCCCAACGCTAACAACCACCGACACAATCAA